>JBFHXL010000152.1:0-5163 GCA_041599035.1 Thiobacillus sp.
ACGATTCTTCTTGCGCTGCTCGCGGCCTTGCTCGGTTACGCGGGTTTCAGTCACGCTGACGCATCTGACAATGCGCAGGCAAATGAACCGATGATGACATCCGCCGTGGTCCGCGCCACGGTTCACGCCGACATCGAATAAACGGGCGGGTGACGCTGCCGCGCTGATGGAGGATGACCTGTCGGCCGTTCATGCCGGCCTGCCCGGTGATCGTCGAAATGCCCTGAGCAGGCGTGGTGCGTGCATGCGCTCAATGCGCGTGTGACAGGCAAACCGACCCCGGTGCGCCAAGACCGTGCTTAACTTATAAGCAGCACGCCTCTGCAGGCTCTATGCGTCCTTCGGGGCGTGTTTTTTTATGGGCGCCCGGATTCCGGAGAGGACAGGGCTGTCGTGGTGTTCACAAGTTCCAGCACCAGGGCGTGAAGCCGTGCCGGTGATTGCAGGGCACCGTTTTCCTCGTCAAATGCCTGGTCGGCATGGCTCAGCGCGAATTGGCCTGGCAGCACCAGCACTCCGAGCGTATTCAGGATCTGGCGCAAATGCGGAAGCATCCGCATGCCGCCCAGCGAGCCGGGTGACGCGCTCATGATGGCGGCGACCTTGTTCTGGTATGGCACCAGTCCCGATTCGCCCTGCCATTCGCGCGATACCCAGTCGAGCGTGTTTTTCAGCAGCGGTGGAATCGAGCTGTTGTACTCCGGGCTCGAAATCAGCAAGGCATCGTGGTCCTTGAACAGCGCTTTCAGACGCAGCGCATTGTCGGGCAGGCCTTCCTTGTCTTCGAGGTCGCCGTTATAGATCGGCAGCGGATAATCGGCCAGGTCGATCAGGGTGACCTCGCCGCCTGCGGCCCGGGTGGCGTCAACCGCGGCCTGAATGAGCTTGCGGTTCCAGGCTTGCAGACGAACGCTGCCGGAAAAAGCGAGGATCTTGGGCATGGGATCTCCTTGTGCGTAAACCGATGATTGTACCGGGCTGCATGCGCCTGCCGAGCATGCCTTCCCGTATCAGGCAGGCGCATGGTGTGGTTTCACGCGCGTAATCACGGCACAATTCGACAGGCATAAGCCGTGATTCGTACAGCCAGTTGATTATTGCAGAGGTGTTTGGTGCCTGCTGAAAAAATCCCCCCCGACAGAATGCGGATAGACAAGTGGCTATGGGCCGCACGTTTTTTCAAGACACGCAGCCTTGCCAGCGAGGCCATCGAAAATGGCCGGGCGAAACTCAATGGCGTGCGCATCAAGCCTGCGCGCGAAATCAGGCCGGGTGACCGGCTGGAGATCCACGTTGGCGATTCCGACTGGGTGCTGACGGTACGCGGGCTTTCGATGCAGCGTGGTCCGGCGCCCGTGGCGCAGCTTCTGTACGAGGAAGACCCAGACAGCCATGCGCGGCGCCAGCAACAGGCGCGTGAGCGGAAGCTGGCGATCAACCCGGCGGCGGAGATCAAGGGTCGCCCCACCAAGCGCGACCGCCGGCAAATCCATCGTTTCACCGGGGAATGAGCCTGGAGAATTTCCGGAGGGTTTATCCCGCAAGGCCTGGATAAACGCATAGAATCAAAGAATCCGAGATTCCTCTATCTATGACCGTTTCTCCCGCGTTATCGTTGTCGCTGCGTCGTGCGGCGCGCTGGCTGGCAGGACTGGCTGCAGTGGCCGCGCTGGGTTTCACGACGGCAGCGGCGCTGATGTATTTCTGGGTGTTGCCCAATATCGCCGAACACCGCGAAACGGTGGCGAATCTGATGTCGCGTGCGTTGGGTCAACGGGTGACACTCGAAGCCGTATCGGGGGTGTGGCAACAGGCGCGTCCCGAATTTCGCCTGCAAGGCGTGCGGCTGTACGACCATCAGGGCCGGCCGGCCCTGTATTTGCCCGACCTCAAGGCGGCGTTTGCCTGGCGCTCGCTGCTGTTTCTGGAACCGCGCTTCAATCATATCGAGTTGCAGGGACTGGTGCTGGGGGTGCGGCGCGCACGCGACGGACATATTTACGTGGGCGGGATTCCGGTCAATCCCGCCGCGCCTGACAGCCGGTTTTCCAATTGGCTGCTGCGGCAGGGACGGGTGCATGCGGACAAGACCACGCTTACCTGGCTCGATGAGGTGCGCAATGCCCCTCCGCTGATATTGGGCGCGGTCGATTTCACGCTGACCAATAGCCGCCGCACCCATCGCCTGCAGTTGAGCGCCATTCCCCCGGATACCCTGGCGCGTCCGCTGACGATCGATGCGCAGGTGACTGCGCGCAACGTGGATGACATCAAAACCTGGAACGGCACCGTCGAGGCGGAAGTGGCGGGCGTGTCGTTTCCGCAACTGTCTTCATGGCTGGACGTGCCGTATCAGCCCCGACAGGGCTGGGGCGCGCTGCATGTGGCCTTTGGCGTGGCCGGCGGCACGCTCGCCAATGTGACCGTGGGGCTTGATCTGCGGTCGATCGAAATGTCGTTGGGCACCGACCTGCCACCGCTGCGGATGGCCCGGATTCACGGCAACGCCGTTTGGACGCGCGAAGCGGATGGTCAGCGTCTGACCTTCGAGAACCTGCGCGTGGCGCGACCAGGCGCCGCCCTGGGCAAGCCGTTCAGTGCCGGACTGTCGTGGAACGCACGCTCGCACGAGATCACCGCGCAGGCCCTTGACCTGGGCGGGTGGGCGTCGGTTCTGCCGAGCCTGCCGATGGACTCGGCGCTGCGCACGCGCCTGCAAACCCTGCAACCGCAAGGACGCTTTGATGAATTGCGGTTTCGCTGGACTGGCGCGCAACCTGAACTGGACAATTTTAGTGTTGCCGCCCGCTTCAGCGGTCTAGGGGTGACGGCAATCGACAACCAGCCCGGGCTGCTCAATCTCAGCGGGCGCGTCGAGGGTGATGCGCGTGCCGGCGTATTCGAAATCGACTCGAAGCAGCTGACCATGGATTTGCCCAGCCTGTTTCGCGAACCGCTATTCGGGTTCGACGATTTGCATGCGCGCGGCAGCTGGAAAAAAACCGTGCGCGGCCGTCAGCTGACGCTGGACGAGGCTAGCTTTTCCAGTCCTGAAGCAGCCGGGTCGGCCAGGGGACGCTATGAACTGATCACCGGCCATCCCGGCGTGATTGACCTGAGCATGAATCTGACCCGTGCCGAGGGCACCGCGGTTTACCGTTACCTGCCCAGAAAAATTGGCGAGCAGACGGTCGACTGGGTGAAGCGAAGCGTGGTGTCGGGGACATCGAGCGATGTGCGGCTGACGCTGAAAGGGGATTTGTCCGGATTTCCGTTCGATCGTGGCAACGGGGTGTTTCGTGTCGAGGCGCTGGTCAACGATGGCATTCTTGACTATGTGCCGGGCTGGCCGCGCATCGAGGGCATCCAGGCACGCCTGCTGTTCCAGGGCAGGATGATGGAGATAACGTCGAGTCAGGCCCGGATTTACGGAGTGGCCCTGTCGCCTGTCAAAGCCATCATTCCGGATCTGCTGCATCATGACGAGCAGCTGAACATCGAGGGCGAGGCCAACGGCCCGACCCGGGATTTCTTGCTCTTTACCAACGCCAGCCCGGTGGGTGACCACCTGCGTGGGCTGACCCAAACCCTGAGCGGCACTGGCCCGATGCGGCTCGCCCTGAATTTGCACATACCGTTGCGCCGCAGCGATGACACCACATTGGCGGGCAGGCTGTCGTTTATCGACGACACCCTGCTTTTCCCAGGCCTGCCGCAACTCGATCAGGTGCGAGGGGACATCGTGTTCACCGAGAGCAGGCTGAGCGCGAAAAATATCAGCGCGCAGTTTCTGGGTGGCCCGCTGCACATCGATGCCGCCACCCACGCCGACCAGGTGCAGATTCTGGCGCAAGGGCGGGCAACGTCTGGCGGTCTGGCCGCCTGGCTGGGTGAGGCGTGGGGCAAACACCTGTCGGGGCAGACTGCGTGGCGCGGCCAGATTGACCTGGAAGCGGCCGGTGAACGTGTGCGCATCGAGTCCGACCTGGCGGGGCTGGCTTTGAGCTTGCCGGCGCCTCTGGCCAAGCCGGCGGAACAGGCATTGCCGTTATTGTTTACCAGTCAGCCTCAGGCCGGCGGCAAACAGCACGAAGCCAGGCTGGGGAAAATGCTGGGTGCGGTGTGGCGCAGCACTCCGGATGCGGGTTTTTCGCGGGGTGAAATTCGCTTTGGCGGGCAAGCCGTGATGCCGGGCGAACCAGGCCTGCGTCTCGCCGGCAGCGGAAGCGGTCTGGATATTTCCGGGTGGATGGCATTGCTGCCCGGTGGGTATGGCGACGACGTTGGCGGCATGTCGCTGTCGTCGGTGGACCTGAGTTTCGATGCGTTCGACCTGATGGGGCGGCGCTATCAGGATGTCCGTCTGCAGGGTCGAAGCCGTGGCAACTTGTTGCGCACCCAGATCAGCGGACGCGAAATGAATGGCGTGTTGACGTATCGTCCGGCGGGGGCATACGATTCCACAGGGGCTTCAGCCCGTAGTGGATCGGAGTCCTTTAGGGATCAGCCAGCCCGGGTGTCGGCACAATTCAAGCGATTGACCATTCCGGAGGCCTTGCCCACCGGCGGCGCAGCTGACGTGACCGGTCGAACGAGCATAAAGGCGGCGGATTTTCCCCTGCTCGATCTGACGGTCGAGGACTTTCGCCTGCAGGAACGCGCGATGGGTCGGCTCGAGGCGGTCGCGCATGGCGCACCGCAAGGGTTGGTGATTGAGAATCTGCAGCTTACGCACCCGGACAGCGTGTTCGGCATGAGCGGCCTCTGGCGCGAAAGCGGTCAGGGTGAAACCCGCGCCGATCTGAATCTGAAAGTACTGGATACCGGGAAATTCCTGACGCGCTTCGGTTTTGCCGATTCGATCAGCCGCGGCAGCGCCGACATCGAGGGCAATGCCACCTGGGAAGGCTCGCCCGCTGATTTTGCTTTCGATACGCTGGCGGGGCAGATCCACTTCAAGGCCAAAAGCGGACAGTTCCTCAAGATCAATCCCGGGGCGGGCAAGCTGCTTGGCGTATTGAGCCTGCAATCGCTGCCGCGGCGTCTGAACTTCGATTTCCGTGATATCTTCAACGAGGGCTATGCCTTCGACGATATCAGCGCCACCCTGCGCATTGCGCGCGGTGTGGTTTACAGTGATGACTTCAAGATGCAGGGGCCGTC
>JBFHXL010000153.1:0-5130 GCA_041599035.1 Thiobacillus sp.
GCCCAGGCGCCGCTTGTCCACCGAGCGCAGCTGATCCAGCAGGATGCGGGCCGACTTGCCCTTGAATTCAATCTCGGGGCGGCAGCCAAGCGGCTGCCCTGCACTGGTGAGCGGCGCGATGATGACGCGTGGCAGGGCGGCGTTCATGTCGTCCGGCGATATGATCAGCGCGGGGCGGGTTTTCTGGATTTCGCTGCCGATGGTGGGGTCGAGGTTGACCCAGTAGACCTCGCCGCGCTTTACCACACCCATTCGTCATCGCCTTCATCCACCGGAATGCTGTCGAGCACCGCCTCATCGTTCTCGGCCTGGTAGCCGTCGAACCAACCCGAGCGCGGTTGCTTGAGCGCTTCGATGACCAGTTTTTTGCCTTTGATTTGCAGGTCGACGGCGTCTTTTAAACCGCATGAAGCGAGGATGGCGGCGGGAATGATGACCCCCTTCGAGTTGCCGACTTTTACCAGATTGATCCGCATGGCTTCATCTCCTTCCAAATCGACCAAGTTAAAACAATGTTATTACTTGTCGGGGTTGGCGGCAAGATGTTTTATGCGGGCGTCCACATCCCCTTGCGGCACAGCCCGCGCGCTTCGCAGTACTGGCACACCGCATCCACGCCGTTCGCCGGGAGCGTTGCGCCGGCAGCGATCGCTTCGAGCAGTTCCGGCAGGCGGCGGCTGATGGCGTCGACGTCGGTTTCGCCGTCCAGCTCGAGCAAGCCGACGGGCGCCTCGTTGATCGGCAGGTAGGCGGCGGCGGCCTCGGCGAGCCAGGCGTAAAACGGCAGCTGGACGGCTTCGGAGGGGTCCTTGAGTTTTTTCTTGAGGCCGGAGGCACTGCCGGTTTTGTAGTCGATGACGGTGCGGGCGTCACCACCGTTCTGATCAATGCGGCCATCCACGCGGTCGATGCGGCCACGCAGGGTGATGTCGCCGAGGCCGGCCACGCGGTGCTGAACCGCGAAGTCGGTTTCGCCGGACTGGTAGTGCCAGCCCTGTCCGACCCACTCCAGCCAGGCATCGATGTAGGCGGGCTGGATCACGTCCCATTTGCTGCGCCAGGCGGCGGCGGTGTAGGCGGGCAGGGCGGCGAATTCGGCAGCGGAGCACGCGCGCAAACGGGCCAGCGCAGCGTCGCGCTCGGGCGGCGGGGTGCTGTCGTGAAAGGCCTTGAGGATGCGGTGCAGGGCGTTGCCGTAATCGCTCTTGTCGAGCGCATCGTCGGCTTCGTCGAGTTCGCGGATGCCGAGCACGTTGGCGACGAAGAAGCGGTAGGGGCAGTCGAGCAGGGTCTGGTAGGCGGTGGGCGAATAGCGGCGCGGCAGCTGGTCGGCGGATACGCCGGGCGCGGCTTGTACGCTGGCGGCGGGCAGCGGGCTGGGCTGGGCGGGCGGTTCGCCGCCGGTCTGTTCGGGGAGATCGCTGCCCCACGCAGCCTGATGCAGGGCCTGCAGGCGCAACACCAGCGGCGAGGCGGGGTTGGGTTCGTCGTTGTTCCATGCGCGCCAGCTGATGAGCGCCGGCCCCTGCGTCAGCAGCTGGATCAGGTCGGTGGTGGCGGCCTCGGCGTCGTCGGCTGCGGTGGGCAGGCCGAGCTGGGCGCGGGTGGCCTGGCTGAACAGGCCGGGCGCGGGCCGTGCCGGCAGGTGCTGGGCGTCGGCGCCGATCACGGCGACGGCCTCGAACACGCGTCCGCGCGCGGCGGGCAGCGAGGTCAGCACGACCGGACTGACGACGCTGGTGTCGCTGAAACTGGCGGACTCCAGTGCCAGATTGAGCCAGCGCCGCCACTCGCCGAAGCTGTATTTTTCGCGGTCGTCAACGAGCTCGTGGCGCAGGGTTTCCAGCGTGTCGAGCAGGTTGGCGCCTGCGGCGTCGGCCTTGAGCGGGTCGATAGCCTGGATGGCAGCGAGGCTGTCGTTGAGCCGGGCAAGCCACGCTGCCAGCGGCGCGCGGGTTTGTGCGAAGCCCTGTCTGGCGCCAAACAGCGCGGCCAGCCACGGCGGCAACGCGCCGAATTCGGCCTGCGCCAGCCGCAGGATATCGGCCATGCCCTGCGCCACGCCCTGGCGTCTGAGGGCAAGTTCGAGTTGCAGTACCTGATCCTGGCGTTCGGCCAGTTCACCCAGCAGAAACGGTGATTTCAGCAGGTCGAGCAGTTCGACGTGCGGAAAGTCGCCCGAAACACATTCGAGCCAGCGGTCGATGACGGCGGCCGCGGCGGTGGTCGACAGGGTCCAGCCGGTTTCGTCGGCCACCAGCACGTCCATGCGTTCGAGCAGGGCGCGCACCCGGCGCGCGGTTTCGCGGTCGAGCGCGATCAGCGCAATGTCGCGCTGTCCGTCTTCGAGGCGCGCCGCCACCCAGGCGGTGACGGCGCGCGCCTCGGCTTCCAGATGCGGCGCCGGGCACAGCGTGAGGCGTGTGCGAAGGGGCGAATCGGAAAAGATCCCGGCGAGGCCAGCGGCGCGTTCGCGCAGCGGCGGTTCGCTGCGTTGCCACGCCTGATGCAGGGTGAACGCCACGGCATGGGCGGCATCGACGGGGGGGTCGAGGAGGGTGAGCGGAGCGTGTCCGGCACAGCGCTCGAGAAACTGCCGCTCGACTGCGGTCAGGGGGCCGAGCGCGTAAGCATAGATGGGCTGCGGCGTGCGTTCGATGTGTGCGAGCAGACGCTCGAGCGCGCGCGCGTAGCGCGCCTGCGGATCATTGCCACTGGTATTGAGCGCCTGCCATACGGCTTCGATCAGCGCGGTTTCGCGCTCGAGTGCATTGGTGTGCAATGCGCGAATCTGTGAGCCGATCGCGCCGCCGAGTCGCGCGGCGGACAGTTCGTCGGCCAGTTGCAGCAGCTCGCTGGCGAGCGCCCACTTGTCGATTTCGCCCAGCCAGCTCTCGTGTCGCAGCACGCCATGCAGGCGCGCCAGGCGCTGCGCCGGGGACTCGCCGCGATCGTCGGCGGCGCTGTCGGCCCAACTTTTCAGCGGGGTGATACGTGGCGGAATCAGAGCGGGCAGGCCCGCGTGCTGTGCCAGCGCACGGGCAAAATCCTGGCCGGCGCGCTGGTTGGGAACGAGTACCGTCAACCCGGACAGGTCGGGCAGGCGGTCGGCATGCCGGTCGAGCAGGGTGCGGGCGGCGGCCTGTGGCAGCGAAGGCGCGCCCGCTGCGTCCAAATGCGTCAGCGCTCCAGATACTTGCGCTTGTCCTTGACCCCGGCCCATTCATCGGCATCAGGCAGCGGATCCTTGCGCTCGATAATGACTTTCCACCCTTTGGCGAGTTCGGCATTGAGCGCGATATAGGCGCGCTGATCGTCCGGCACGTCGTCTTCGGCATAGATGGCTTCAACCGGACACTCGGCCACGCACAGGGTGCAGTCGATGCATTCTTCGGGGTCGATGGCGAGGAAGTTGGGACCCTCGTGGAAGCAGTCCACGGGACAGACATCGACACAATCGGTATATTTGCACTTTACGCAGGCGTCGGTTACAACATAGGTCATTTGTATTTACCTGGATAATTTGAGAAAAGCCCGGATGCTTGCTTCGGGCGATTTTGATGTAGCATATCGGCACAGTTCCAAATTTTCCAGCCTTACCGTCAGCTTTTAATTTCCCCGGCCGGATCGGCCACCTCATGCCTACAATAGGAGCATCATCGATGAGCGAACATGTTCATTACATATCCGACGATTCTTTCGAGCAGGAAGTCCTGCAGGCCGGCGTTCCCGTGCTGGTGGACTATTGGGCGGACTGGTGCGGTCCCTGCAAGATGATCTCGCCGATTCTCGATGAAGTGGCCAAGGAATACGCCGGCAAGCTCAAGGTGTGCAAACTCAATATCGATGAAAACCAGGCGACCCCGCCCAAGTTCGGCATTCGCGGCATCCCCACCCTGATGATTTTCAAGAACGGCAACGTCGAAGCCACCAAGGTCGGCGCCCTCTCCAAGTCACAGCTGACCGCGTTCGTTGACAGCAACATCTAATACCAAGTTTCCCCGGACGGCGCGTCGGCGCGCCGCCAACAAGCAGCACCGTCCGGCCCCGCCCCCTCCCCATCCGGCTCTTTCAAGCGAGCCCAGTCAGGCCTCTCCCATGCATCTTTCCGAACTCAAGCAAAAGCCCATCACCGAACTGCTCGAAATTGCCGCCAGCAATGGCATCGACAACGCCAACCGTTTTCGCAAACAGGAGCTGATCTTCACCATCCTGAAAACGCTGGCCAAGCGCGGCGAGAGCATCTATGGCGACGGCGTGCTGGAAGTGCTGCCGGATGGATTCGGGTTTTTGAGATCGCCTGAAACCTCGTATCTCGCCAACACCGACGACATCTACGTGTCGCCGTCGCAGATCCGCCGCTTCAACCTGCACACCGGCGACAAGATCGAAGGCGAGATCCGCACCCCCAAGGATGGCGAACGCTATTCGGCGATGACCAAGCTCGACCTGATCAACGGCGAGCCGCCCGAGGCGAGCAAGAACAAGATTCTGTTCGAGAACCTGACCCCGCTGCATCCGGACAAATCGCTCAAGCTGGAGCGCGACATCAAGGCGGAAGAAAACATTACCAGCCGCGTGATCGACATCGTCGCACCGGTCGGCAAAGGCCAGCGCGGCCTGCTGGTGGCGCCGCCGAAGTCGGGCAAGACGGTGATGCTGCAGCACATTGCGCACGCCATCAGCTCGAACCACCCCGATGTCGTGCTGTTCGTGCTGCTGATCGACGAGCGTCCGGAAGAAGTGACCGAAATGAGCCGCACCGTGCGCGGCGAAGTGGTGGCCTCCACCTTCGACGAACCCGCCAGCCGTCACGTGCAGGTTGCCGAAATGGTGATCGAGCGCGCCAAGCGCCTGGTCGAGCACAAGAAGGACGTGGTGATCCTGCTCGACTCGATCACCCGTCTGGCGCGCGCCTACATCACCGTGCAGCCGGCCTCCGGCAAGGTGCTGACCGGTGGCGTCGATGCCAATGCGCTGCAGAAGCCCAAGCGTTTCTTTGGCGCCGCGCGCAACATCGAGGAAGGCGGCAGCCTCACCATCCTCGCCACCGCGCTGGTTGAAACCGGCAGCCGCATGGACGATGTGATCTACGAAGAATTCAAGGGTACCGGCAACCTCGAAATCCAC
>JBFHXL010000154.1:0-5096 GCA_041599035.1 Thiobacillus sp.
GCAGACTTGAGCGTAATGAACAAAGACAAAGCACAACCCATTCTGATGGAGGGGTGAGGCATGCGCACAAAACCTGATGAACCAAACGCATCGACCGGCCCGTCTGTTTCCGGCACAAAGCAGAAAAGCTCCCTGCTGATTGTTGACGACGACGCGGAATTGCGGGAGCTTCTGCTGCGTTATCTACAAACCAACGGGTTTGAGGTAAGCGCGGTCGCCGACGGACTGGCCATGGAACAGCATCTCCAAAGCCGGCCCGCTGACCTGATCATCCTGGATCTGATGCTGCCCGGTAAAGATGGATTGGCCATTGCCCGGGAGCTGAGAAGCTCGGGGGATTTGCCGATCATCATGCTGTCTGCGCAAGGCGACGATGTCGACCGCATCATCGGACTGGAAGTCGGCGCTGATGACTACCTTGCCAAGCCTTTCAATGCGCGTGAACTGCTGGCGCGCATTCGCGCAGTCCTGCGCCGCAGGACTTCTGACAACGCATTGGAAACACACGCGACGGAAGAACAAGTATTTCTGTTCGGACCTTACCGGCTGGATGTGAAAGCACATCGCCTGACCCGGAACAGCCAGGAAATTTCTCTGACCGCAGCTGATTTCAAGTTGCTTACCCTGTTTGCCCATCACCCCAACCAGCTGTTGAGTCGCGACACCTTGATGGACATGCTGAAGGGCTACGAGCGCGCCCCGTTCGATCGCAGCATCGATGTGCGGGTAACCCGACTGCGGAGAAAGATCGAAGACAACCCCGCCACGCAGCTATTTATCCGGACCGTGCGAGGGGAAGGCTATATGTTCACACCCGACGGCGAGTTGGGGTAATGCGCATCCGCCTTCCCGCAACCCTGTTCGGCAAGACCGCGCTCACCATTGCTGTGGTGTTGGTGCTGTTCCAGATATTCACCTCCCTGGTGATCGCGTATTACCTGTTAATCCCCGTCGCTCGCCGGTCCGCGAATGATCTGGCTGATTTCATGCTGCTTTCCTCTCAGGTCTGGGCCACGCTGCCGGCCAGCGATCGCCCCGACTTCGAGGCGCTTCTGCAGAAGGAAAGAGGACTCATCCTGTCCACGGCAACGAACGATTTGCCCGGACAAACCGTGTTTCTGCCGTACGTTCTGATGCTCGGAAATGTGCTGGTAGAGCATACGCAGCGCCCCATTCGGATGAAGGTGGAACAAATAAACGGGGAGCCCCTGTACTGGGTCGATTTCTATTACGAGGGCCAGCGCCTGCGTGCCGGCTTCTCCGGGCAGCGCATCGATATTCATGCCCCGCTGGCCATTTTTCTGATTCTGCTGCTGGGTACCACGCTGACCCTGGTGACCACGCTCATCATGGTACGCCGACTGACGCGGCCCCTGTCCCAGCTATCGGACGCGGCCGAGCGCATCGGCCATGGCGGACTCCCCGAACCCTTGCCTGAAATCGGACCGAGCGAACTCGTTAATCTGGTGCGCACATTCAACAAGATGGCACACCAGGTAAAAGCCTTGCTTGCCTGCCGCACCACTTTGCTGGCCGGCATCGCCCATGATTTGCGCACCCCCATCGCACGCATGCGGCTGGCCCTGGAAGTGCTCCCTCCATCGGCCGACCCGGAATTGCTGGAACGGATGCTGCGCGGACTGGACAACATGAGTCGATTGGTCAACCAGTCGCTTGAGTTCGGCCGTGGCGTCGGAAACGACCCCCGCCAGGAGGTGGATGTGGCCGAACTTATCGAGGAACTAAGCGATGAAGCCAGGCGCGGCGGCGCAACGATACATTTGCAGCAAGGCCGCCCATGCATGCATTTTGTGGCGCCGATGGCGCTGCGCCGGATCCTGACCAATCTGCTCGACAACGCGATCCGCTATAGTGAAGACAAGCCGATCGACATTGCCTGCGAATGCGAAGATGAGCGACTCAGAATAACCGTTGCCGACCGCGGCCCCGGCATTCCGCTCGAAGAAATGCAAGCGGTGTTCGAGCCGTTCTACCGCGTAGACAAGTCCCGCAACAGCGTAACCGGCGGCAGCGGGCTGGGGCTGGCAATTTCCAAGCAGTTGGCGGACAGCAACAGCTGGGCGTTGGCACTGGCACCGCGCGATGGCGGTGGCACCATAGCGAGTTTGACCATCTAGTTGTGATGTTTCAATAGGTTGTTCACCCGGAAGGATCCGGGAAACGGACGTTCTCGATGCTTCCCATTCCCAGGGGAGTTACCATGCCAGCCCGCCCGGCTCGGCAACGCCTTCTATGCCCAAAGCGCTTCGCGGGGCAGGCCTCTGATTTTTGTTCATCGGCTCGCAGTTCGCTACACGCTTCCTCTCCACACTCGCTCGCCCTCATGCTGTTGCGCTTTGATTCGTTCGCTGTACTCAACATTCGGTGGGGCTTGCACCCTCAAGAGTGCACCCATGCCGGGCGCACAAAAAAAACCGGCAACCGAAAAGGTTGCCGGTAAGGACGCTACCAGAGGAGATGACATTACTTCTGCCACTAGTTAGTACTACTTTAGTTAATGCTACTTCTACTGCTGCTTCTACACTACTGCTGCTTGCAGGTGTCCTCGTCCTTGAAACCCAGTTTGCGCAGCGTGAAGCTCAGGGGGCAGCCCTTGGTGAACCCGCTTTGCGCCAGGCTCAGGCCAAGGAATCCCGCCACCCAGCCCCAGGCGGGGCTGGAATAATGCGTCAGGAGTACGCTGAAAAATACCGCGAGCCCAACGACCACATGAACGATTCGATCAACTGACATATCAGGACCCCTTTCTGGTCTAGTGCGCGTGGCCTTCCGGCTGGGCGCCGGAGAAGGCCGGGAACTTGTCGGTTGCGAACTGGCTGTGACAGCTCTGGCAGCTATCGACCAGGCGCGAGTAGTAAAAACGCTGCAGTTCATAATCCTTATGCCTGGCGGCCTCGGCCAGTTTCAGGGCCGTCTGGTGGAACTGGCCATCCAGTTTGAGGAATTCGGGGGGAGCCGCCTTCATCAGGTCCTTCTTGTCCTGCTCGGTCAGGCTGCGCTGCAGGATGAAACTGTCATGGATCTGTTGTGCCTGGGTGGCCACCAAGGGATGGTCGCCGATGATCAGGCCGTCAAGAATCATCTTGGCAGACTGCTTAACCGACAGCATTTCCTCGGATAGCATCTGCTTCAGGCGCGGCGTCAGTTTCGGACCGATGGGCTGAAGGTCTTCTGCAGCCCCCGCATCAAGGGTGATTCCGGCCATGATGCTTATGGCCGCAGCATACGTTACCAGGCGTTTACTTTTCTTGAGTTTCATACGTTACCTTTCTTGCTTGGTTAATCCAGCTTGACTTTGACCGACAGCGCGCCGCGCACGTCGCCCAGCTTGTAGCCGCGGGCCGTATCATGCGGATATTTTTCGGCCAGTCTCTCTGCCACTTTCGGTGGTACCTCGCTGCCACCGTGACAAGTCAAGCACACCGGTTCAATTCGAATGGCTTTCATGAAGCGTGCGTACCGGGTACTGCCCTCGGTCACCACTTCGTAACGCGCGGCATCTTCCTTGCCACCGGCAATTTCCTTCTCGAACGCATTGAGGACTGCCTGTTCATACGCATCCGGCATATGCAGGGGATTCCTGGCCTTGGCGGACACCCGTTTGATCGACCAACCCGTTTCAGCCGCAGTTTCCGCACCCAACTGAGCGCCTAGCGTCGAGCAGCCTGCAATGCTGCCATCGGGACCTTTGGTGCTCATCTGTTCCATCAGGCCCATTTTCATCTTCTCGGCATAACCGCCCGCCACTACCTTGATATTGCCAATAGGTGGCGCTTCCGCACTCCAGGCCGGGGTATGCAGCATGACGGCAACAATCGCAGTTAATGCAAATGATTTTTTCATGGCTCTCTCCTTGATTTTGCGTGTGCAGGTCGCCCCAGACGGGACGGCCTGCCTTTATGTTTGCGTATGTTTACGCCTGCTTAGTAAGCGGTCTCATAGCCGCGTGCGATATGCCAATCCATCATGCCATTGGCCAGATAGCCGACCTTGTAACCCGCCGCTTTCAATGCAACAGCCGGCGCCAGGCCCTGCGAACCGAACATGTCGACGACGATGATCTCCTTGTCCTTCGGCAGCGTGCTCATCTTCCTGTCGAGTTCCTCTGGCCGGATGTGCTTGGCACCGGGGATATGGCCCATGATGCGGAAAGCGATATCACTCTGCAGGTCCAGAATCATCACATTGGGGTTCTTGGATTGCCAGATGCTCAGCATTTCGGGCGTACTGTAGAATTTCACGCCCGCAGCCTTGGCTTCGGCTTCGCCGCGACGCACGGTCTTCGGATCGGTCCATTTTCCTTCCCAACTGCGCAGGTATTGCACAATCGACCAGATCTGGTCTTTGCTGAGCTTGTCTTCGAAGGTCGGCATCACGATGGGAGAGCCCGGTTTCTGGGGTGGCCCGCCTTTGACGATCTCAAAGTGCTCGTGATCGCTGTGCAGCGACAGGTAGGATCTCATGACAATCGGCGGGAAACGTCCCTGGCCATCCATGCCGTGACACGCGGCACACACCCCTTCGTAAATCTTCTTGCCGTCGCCCGCATTCTTGCCGCTGATGCTCTTGATGCTGTCGGGAATGTAGTAATCGGGCTTGTCTTTTGCCGCGATCGTATCGGGCGGCGCGATTTGCTCGTGGAAGTCGTTAACCGCATACTCCATCAGGGCAAAGGTGGGGGTCTTTTTCCAGTCCACGCCGAACAAGGCACCATGGTTCTTCAGATACTTTTCCATGTCCTCATGGGTAAGGTTCATCTGGTTGATGCGCGCGACCAATTCCGGCTTGATCGTGGCCTTGATCCGATCCATGTATATGGTTTCAGCATTCGGGTCGTCGCCAGACTTCACCAGAAGCGGGTTGGGATCATATACACGGCGCAGCGGGCGCAGGTACAGCGCCAGACGGAACACCTGAGACATCTCGAACTTGTCGCGTTCGTTGGCCAGCAACAGCGCGGTTCCCAGCACCAGATTTTCCGCCGGGGAAAGCGCTTGCGCGGGAGCGGCGGCCTCGTTCATGGCAGCCATCATCGATTTTGCCGGTGTTGCCGCGGTCACTGACGACGTGCCCGC
>JBFHXL010000155.1:0-5090 GCA_041599035.1 Thiobacillus sp.
CTTCGTGCCCTTGAACATCATGTGTTCGAGTACGTGCGCCACCCCGCTGGTGCCGTTGAACTCGTCCATCGAGCCGGCGCGATACCACACCTGCGACACCATCACCGGCGCGCGGTGGTCTTCCTGCACGATCACCCGCATGCCGTTATCCAGCGTGACATCCGTCACCGCCGCCTGGGCACCGCCGAGCGCGAGCGCCAGCAGCATGCCCCACATGCCATGCATGTTGTTCTGTTTCATTGCATAACCCTTCTGAATGACCTCACTCCCGAACGCACAGATGCCCGTGTGGAGTCGACTGCCTGAATGATAAGATACCGCGTCCGTCAAACAGTTGTGCTGACTGCCTTTATCCGTGTTTAGTTTCTTCAAATCCAAATCCGCCCCCAAGCCGGAACCCAGCACGCCCGAGCCCGAGGCGCTGCAACCCGTCACGCCGCCGCCGGCCATGGAAGCCGAAGACGTGGCCATGCCCGAGCCTGCGGCAGAAGCTGCGCCTGCCGCACCCCGCCCGGGCTGGGCACAACGTCTCAAACAAGGCCTCGCCAAAACCCGCGGGCGCCTGGGGGGACAACTCTCCAGTCTGTTGGGGGTCGGCCGCAAGATCGACGCCGAGCTGTTCGAAGAACTCGAAACCCTCCTCATCACCGCCGACATCGGCGTCGACGCAACGCAAACCCTGCTCGCCACCCTGCAAAAAAGGGTGCGCCGCGAAGGCTGGACCGAGGCCGCCGACCTGCAGGCAGGCCTCAAGCAGGCCCTGGTCGACCTGCTGACCCCGCTGCAGGCGCCGCTCGACGTCACCACGCACAAGCCCTTCATCCTCATGCTGGCGGGCGTCAACGGCGCCGGCAAGACCACCACCATCGGCAAGCTCGCCAAGCTGTACCAGTCGCAGGGGCTGTCGGTGCTGCTGGCGGCCGGCGACACCTTCCGCGCCGCCGCCCGCGAACAGCTGCAGGTCTGGGGCGAACGCAACAACGTCACCGTGGTGAGCCAGGAAAAAGGCGATTCCGCCGCCGTCATTTTCGACGCCATCCAGGCTGCGCGCGCGCGCAATATCGACGTGGTGCTGGCCGACACCGCCGGCCGCCTGCCGACCCAGCTCAATCTGATGGAAGAAATCAAAAAGGTCAAACGCGTGATCGAAAAGGCCGCGCCCGGCGCACCACATGAAGTGTTGCTGGTGCTGGATTCCGGCACCGGACAGAATGCCGTTGCCCAGGTCAAGGCCTTCGACGACGTGCTCGGCGTGACCGGACTGGCCCTGACCAAGCTCGACGGCACCGCCAAGGGCGGCGCGATTGCCGCCATCGCCCAGTCCCGCTCCGCCCCGGCGCAGCCGATTCCGGTCCGCTACATCGGGGTCGGCGAAAGCGTCGACGACCTGCGGCCCTTCGACGCGCGCGAATTCGTCGAAGCCATATTCACCGTTTGAGCCCGCTCAGCGCATGATCCAGTTCAGCCAGGTCACCAAACGCTATCCCGGTGGGCATGAAGCCTTGTCTGGCGTCAATCTCACCATCGGACAGGGGGAACTGGTTTTCCTCACCGGGCATTCCGGCGCCGGCAAGAGCACGCTGCTCAAGCTGATCGCCGCCATCGAACGCCCCACCAGCGGTTCGCTTTCGGTGAGCGGCCAGAACGTCAGCCGCCTGTCGCTCCGAGCCGTGCCCTATCTGCGCCGCAACATCGGACTGGTGTTTCAGGACCACAAGCTGCTGTTCGACCGCAACGTGATCGAGAACGTGGTGCTGCCGCTCGACATCGCCGGCCTCGACCGGCGCGAATCATTGAAGCGGGCACGCGCCGTGATCGACAAGGTCGGCCTGCTCAATCGCGAAAAAGCCAATCCCATCAGCCTGTCGGGCGGCGAACAGCAGCGCCTGTGCATTGCCCGCGCCCTGGTGGGGCGCCCGGCCCTGTTGCTGGCCGACGAACCGACCGGCAACCTCGACGCCGGCTACGCCGCCGACATCATGGCCATGTTCCGTGACTTCCATCGGGTCGGGACCACCCTGCTGATTGCCACCCATGACGACCGTGCGATCACCGCGCTGGGCGGCCGCACGCTGCGACTGGATCACGGCAAGGTCGAGGAGGTGTCCGCATGATCGGCTGGCTGCGCCATCAGAAGCACGCGCTCACTTCCTCGTTGCGCCGCCTGCGCTCGCAGCCGGTCGCCACCCTGCTTACCGCATTGGCGATGGGGGTTGCGATCAGTCTGCCGAGTGGGCTGTATCTGATGCTGGGCAACCTCAGTCAGTTGGCCGGCAACCTGCCCGCACAGCCGGAAATCAGCGTGTTTCTCGAGGCCGACGTATCCACCGCGCAACAACAGGCCGTCGCCGCCCGGATGAAACAGCCCGATATTGCGCACGCCCGGTTCGTCTCCAGGGAAGACGCGCTGGCCGCCCTGAGCGCGGCGCAGGACCTGACCGACATTACCGCCGGTTTGACGCAGAACCCGCTGCCTGACGCCTGGGTCGTCCGCCCGTCGGACCCCTCCCGCGCGGGCCTGACCCGGGTTGCGGACGAACTGGCCAAACTGCCGGGCGTGGCTGAAACCCATCTTGACAGCCAGTGGGCCGAACGGCTGCAGGCCGCGCTCGCCATCGGCCGCACCGGGGTATGGCTCTTGGCCGGTCTGTTCGCCGTCGCGCTCATTGCCATCTCGGGCAACGCGATCCGCGCGCAGGTATTGAGCCGGCGCGATGAAATCCTGGTCAGCCGCCTGATAGGGGCAACCGACCGCTACATCCGCCGCCCCTTCCTCTATCTGGGCGCACTGCAGGGTCTGCTCGGCGGATTGGCGGCGGGCGGCGTTCTGGCGCTTGCCGGCTGGATGCTGCACGCGCCGGTCGAGCATTTGTCCAGCCTGTACGGGGCGGGCTTTACGCTGCTGCCCCCGACAGGCATCGAAATTGCCATGGTATTGGGCCTGACCACCCTGTTCGGCTGGCTCGGTGCCTGGCTATCGGTGGCGCGCGCACTGCATCAGGTCGAAGTTGCACGCTGACCGGCCCGTGAACAGAAACGCGGGGACGACGCTGAAGTGCTAACTGTGATGTTTCAATAGCTTGTTCACCTGACAGGGAACCCGGCGCCGACTTAGCACTCATAGGCCATGAGTGCTAAAATTAGGTGCGAAGGGAGTTTAATACGCATGAGTCAAACACTGTCCTTACCTATTCCTGCGGCTTACAGCCTGGATAGCTACATCCAGACCGTCAACCGCTATCCCATGCTCAGCCTGGAAGATGAGCAGCGTCTGGCGCGTGCCTGGCACGACAAGGAAGACGTCGATGCAGCACGGCAGCTGGTGGTGTCGCATCTGCGCGTCGTGGTGAGCGTGGCACGTCATTATCTGGGTTATGGTCTGCCGCATGCCGACCTGATTCAGGAAGGCAATGTCGGCCTGATGAAGGCGGTGAAGCGTTTCGACCCGGATCGCGGCGTGCGCCTGGTGTCGTTTGCGCTGCACTGGATCCGCGCCGAAATCCATGAATACGTGCTGAAAAACTGGCGCCTGGTCAAAGTGGCCACCACCAAGGCGCAGCGCAAGCTGTTCTTCAACCTGCGCAGCCTCAAGCAGTCGCTCAATGCGCTCACGTTCGAGCAGGCCGACGCCATGGCGCGCGAACTCAACGTCAGCCGCAAGGATGTGCTGGAAATGGAGACCCGCATGTCGGGCCATGACGTTTCCATCGATCCGACGGTCGACGACGGCGAGGAAAGCTACACCCCGCTGGCGTATCTGGCGAGCCCGGACGAGAATCCGGCCCAGTTGCTGGAGCGCGAACAAACCGAGCATCTGCGCCATGCCGGCCTGAGTACTGCACTGGAAAATCTCGACGACCGCAGCCGTCATATCATCAAGGCACGCTGGCTCACCGAAGGCGAGTCGGCAACCCTGCATGAACTGGCCGCGCAGTATGGCGTATCGGCCGAACGCATCCGCCAGATCGAGGCCCGCGCCCTGCAAAAAATGCGCGCCGTGATTCCGGCATGACCGCCCGATCAGCCGCATGAAAAAGCCCCGCGATTGCGGGGCTTTTTCATGCGGCCACGGCGGCAGCGAATCAAAAGAACGACCCGATCAGCACAGACAGAATGCTGATCCACGCCCATATGATCATTGCGGTCACGACCACCATGGGAAAGCCCTGAAAAGTTAAAAGCTGTTTCATCGCACTACTCCGTTAAAGTTAATGAATTCTAGTTTACCCGCGCCATTTTGGGTACCTCTGCCCTCAGGACTCTTCGTCATTGCCGCGCCTGCGGTGCGAAGGCAGCAAGGGGTCATCGTCATCCATCAGGATGCGCTCGGCAGGCCCTTCCAGATCGTCGAACTGGCCGCTTTTGATCGACCAGAAAACCCCCACGATGATCAGCAGCACGAAAATACCGGACAGCAGAAACAGGAACCCCAGAATTCCGCTCATGGCGCAACCAGTTCGTGAATGCTGTGGTAACGCACGTCGCCGTCCTGCTTAAGCTGCACATCGGCCAGCCAGAGACCGGGGGCCGGCAGAACCAGCGACCCGATATAGACCCCCGCCTCGGCGGCTTTCAGGGACTGCACCTGCCCGGGCGCGGCGCCGGGACGCTGCAAACGCAATTCAGCCTGCGCACGATCGACGGGCAGGCCGGTGCGGTCCCTGACGCGGACCTGGATCGAACGGGTATTGCCTGCCCCATCCAGTCCCGACACCTCGACCTGCCATCCGAGCAGCGACTCGCGGTGGGCCTCGCTGAGCTGGGATGACACCGCCTTGGCTGCGTTCTCGCCGTGCGGAACCACCCCGGAAAATCCGCTATAAACCGCCCCGCCCCGGCTCCCCAGCCACCAGCGCGCTATGGGCTCGGGCAGACCCTGGGTGGAGATATACAGCAGCGCGGCGTTAAGACACACGAGGCCGACGAAAAATCCGATCAGCAGACGCGGGGCCCAGTGCAAGCGTTCGCCGCCCCGTTGACGGAACTGCGTCAGGGCAAACAGGACCAGTGCCGCCGCGAGAAAAACCGAAATATGAATGGCCACCACATCCAGGCCCGGCCAGCGGTCCAGGATAAGGGCAAAATAGGTC
>JBFHXL010000156.1:0-5001 GCA_041599035.1 Thiobacillus sp.
CGGTGGCTTCTTCACCCGGCCCGTGCCGCAGCAGATCGAATTCGCGCGCCTCAACCTCACCTACGTCGTGTTATCGAAACGCAAGCTGATCCAGCTGGTCGATGACAAACATGTCAGCGGCTGGGACGACCCGCGTTTGCCAACACTGGTCGGCGCGCGTCGTCGCGGCTACACCGCCGAAGGCTTCAAGCGTTTCACCGACCGTATCGGCGTATCCAAATCCGACGGCTGGATCGACTACAGCGTGTTCGAAGAATGCCAACGCGACGTGCTGAACGACACGGCGCTGCGCCGCATAGCCGTGCTCGACCCGGTCAAGCTCATCATCGACAACTACCCAGCCGACCAGTCGGAAGACTGCTTCGCCCCCAACCACCCGCAGCATCCCGACCTGGGCAAGCGCATCGTACCGCTGTCAAAAGAACTGTGGATCGAGCGCGAAGACTTCATGGAAACCCCGTCCAAGGGTTACTTCCGGCTGTACCCGCCTCGTCTCGACGCGGCGGGCATTATGCAGCCCGGCAACTCGGTGCGGCTGCGCTACGGCTACGTCATCACCTGCACCGGCTGCGACAAGGATGCCAACGGCACCATCACCGCCGTGCATTGCGACTACCTGCCTGACACCAAATCCGGCACGCCGGGTTCAGACTCGGTCAAGGTCAAAGGCAACATTCACTGGGTGAGCGCCGCCCAAGCGTATGAAGCCGAAGTACGGTTATACGACCGCCTGTTCAAGACCGCGCAGCCCGGCCAGGAAACCGGCAACTTTCTGGACGACATCAATACCGAATCGGTGCGCAGCATCCGCGCGCAACTGGAACCTGCACTAAAAGATGCGGCTGCCGAAGACCGCTTCCAGTTCGAGCGCCACGGCTACTTTGTGGCGGATCGCGTGGACTCCAAAACTGGCACACCGGTATTCAACCGTACGGTGACATTGAAGGACTCTTGGGCACAGTCGGGGAAATAGTATTTCTGGAATCGGCCAGGAGCCGTCATTCGGGCTGGCTCAACGATCCGTCCGAAGTTCGGCCTAAGCGGCCAGCATAAGATGTTGTACTGCTGCGGGGCCCGCGACTGTAGAGGCGAGACCGGCTGCGATAGCACCCACTAGCGCACCGTTACACCGCAGCTTGCGCCATACGAAAGTGTCGGATTTTTTTACACCACCTCACTCGTACGAGCAGACTAATTTCAGTAAAACACTGATTTAGTTTTAATTTTATTGTATGGCGTGAATATTGCTTAATCTATACGAGAGAGCCAATTCACACTTACAAGAACACAGGGGAGAACGAACAATGAAAAAACCATCCAAAATTTGGGCCGGATTGTGGCTGGCATCAGCATTGGCTTCAATGCCTGCATTTGCGACGGTGCAGTTGCTGACCAGTGCCGACTGCGGAGACAGTGGCTTTCAGAGCGGCGTAACAGTCTCGTCTTATTGCAGCAATGCGGGTAATACGTACTACGTGGTGGGCCAACCAGGCACGTTTGACTATCGCATCCAGGCTAACGCGGCAACGGGTTATGAACTCGGAGGGTTGCGAACTTATGGCGAGATCACGTTCGACAACCTGGCACGTGGGCGCGTCGGCGCGCCCAGTAGCAGTTCTGCAGCAGGGACTATAGCGACGGCGACCTTAGAAGATACTTTGCGATTCAGTGTGGCAAATGCCACCCCGGGGGAAACGCTGACGATGCGAAGCGTGGTACGCATGCACGGCAACTACGACACCACAATCATCGATGAAAGTAAATTCATCGATGGTAACTTCGCTTCGATGATTAGCAATCTTACGGTCAACGGTTTGGGCTCCTCCGGAGGCGGCGAATTCCATGCCTCGGTCGATATTCGTAATGGTGTGATCACCACGTTGGGGTCAACAGATGAGACCCTGGTTTTTGAGAAAATGATTACGCTCGACAGCAGCGGCGTGGGCTCTTCCTTCATGCAACTGCAGTTGATGACGACCCTTCAATTGGTCAATGGCTTTAAAGGGTTGGTCGGTGTGGGCAGTGGCGTGTTGGGTGCAGACTTCATGGGCACGGCCGGGGTGGTGAGCATTGACCTCATTAACAGCCTAGGTCAAAGCATGGATTACACCCTCACGAGCGATAGCGGCGACTTTGCCTTCTTGAGCGTGACAGCAGTGCCCGAGCCTGGAGCCTACGCCATGATGCTTGTTGGTCTTGGGCTTGTTGGCTTTATGGCGCGCCGCAAGAAGTTAGCCAGAGTCTGAATGGTCAGTTTTGTGCGATCAGAACGGGGGCTTTGGCTCCCGTTTTTCTTTGGAGAGAGGCACGGATAATGTCTGCAATGGGTCGATAGCCGCCTCTAGCAAACAACCCCAGCATCAATCAAAACCTTAATCTTTTAACCGCCCAGCATATTTCGCCCGCGCCTTTTCCACCTTCGGCGCCACCACAAACTGACAATACGGCTGATTGGGGTTCTGGTCGAAGTAGCCCTGGTGATAATCCTCGGCCGGGTAAAACGTCTCTGCCGCGGTGACTTCGGTCACGATGGGGGCATTGAATTGTCTAGCTGCGGTGAGTTCGGCGATGACGGCTTCAGCTTCGGCCTTTTGTTCCTGCGTGTGCCAGAAAATTGCCGAGCGATATTGGGTGCCGGTGTCGTTGCCTTGCCGATTCAGCTGGGTGGGGTCGTGAAGGGTGAAGAAAATTTCCAGCAGCTCACGATAGGAAATCTCGGCGGGATCGAAGGTGATCTGCACCACTTCGGCATGGCCGGTGTCGCCGTTGCAGATGTCCTCGTAGGTGGGGTTGAGGGTGTGCCCGCCCATGTAGCCAGACACGGCAGATCCGACGCCGCGCAAGCGGTTGAATACCGACTCGATGCACCAGAAACAGCCGCCGGCCAGGGTTGCGATTGCGTGGGGCATGATTGTCTCCGCTTAAAGGATGGGGACAGTCTCCACGAACGACGGGCGGGTCGCAAGCTTGGCGGCCAGCCTGGCGAGGTTGGGATGGGCGCTGCGCCAGTCGATTTCAGCAAAGCGAAAATCCAGATAGCCCAGCATGCAACCGCAAGCAATATCGGCCAGGGTCATGCTGTTGCCGAGGTACCAGGGCTTTTCGCCCAGCGCCTCGGACAGGGCTTCGAGGCCGCGGAACATGGCTTTTTCCTGAAGCACCAGCCAGTCGCTGCTTTGCTGTTCGGGCGCACGCTTCTTTTCCATGAACACCAACACGGCCGCGTCGGTGACGCCATCGGCCAGCGCCTCGACGCCGCGCACCACCATGCGGCTTTTTGGTTCGGCAGGGATCAGGTGACCGACCGGACTGACGTGGTCCAGGTATTCAACGATGACACGTGAATCGAACACGCTGACGCCGTCTTCCAACACCAGCACCGGCACCTTGCCGAGCGGGTTGAACGTGGGCACGGTGCTGTCGGGCAGCCAGGGGTTTTCAACCTGAAGCTGGAATGGGATTTTCTTTTCCAGCAACACGATGCGGGCTTTTCGGCCGAATGGGCTGGTCAGTGAGGAGATGAGCTTCATGCAAATTCAGCTTGCATCGACGATGAACTGCTTGACCGCGTTCACATCGGCATTCATGACGTGCTTGCGCTGCGGCAGTGATTCCAGGTCGGCGAGTTCGGCCGGGCGCACCGGCTCGATGCCGAGCGCCTCGCGGATCGCGTCGTCGAACTTGGCGGGCTGCGCGGTTTCCATGCAGATCAGTGGCACGCCGGGCTCGCGATGCTCCAGGCCGACCTTGATGCCGTCTGCCGTATGCGGATCGACCATGGTGCCGTAGACCTCGTACACGGTGCGGATGGTCTCGATGCGGTTGGCGTGGTTGCTGGAACCCGACACCATGCCGAAATCAGCGACGCGCTTGAACAGACCATCCGCATTCAGATCAAAGCTGCCGCCGGATTCGACTGCGCCCCACAAGGAACGGATCTTGGCCGCATCGCGCCCCGACAGGTCGAACACGAAGCGCTCGAAGTTGGACGCCTTGGAGATGTCCATCGACGGGCTGGAGGTGTGCTTGGTCTCGGGACGCGGACGATACACGCCGGTCTTGAAGAATTCGTCGAGCACGTCGTTTTCGTTGGAGGCAACGATCAGCTTGTTGATCGGCAGTCCCATCTGGCGGGCGATATGGCCTGCGCAGACATTGCCGAAGTTGCCCGACGGAACCGAGAACGACACGCTCTGGTCGTTGTTTTGGGTGGCGGCAAAATAAGCCTTGAAGTAATACACGCTCTGCGCGGCGACGCGTGCCCAGTTGATCGAATTGACCGCGCCGATGTGGTGCTTGGCCTTGAACTCGAGATCGTTCGACACCGCCTTGACGATGTCCTGGCACTGATCAAACACACCCTTGATGACCAGGTTGTGGATGTTGTCGTCCTGCAGCGCATACATCTGCGCCTGCTGGAAACGCGTCATGCCGTGCACGGGCGACAGCATGAATACACGGATGCCGCGCTTGCCACGCATGGCGTATTCGGCGGCCGAGCCGGTGTCGCCGGAGGTGGCGCCGAGGATGTTCAGTTCGCCCTGCGTCTTGTCCAGCACATACTCGAACAGGTTGCCGAGCAGTTGCATGGCCATGTCCTTGAACGCCAGCGTCGGGCCGTTCGACAGGCCCAGCACGTGCAGGCCGGGTTCCAGGGTTTTGAGCGGGGTGATGTCTTCAGCGTTCTCGCCGTTGTTGGTGAAGCGATAGACGTCGGCCGTGTAGGTCTTGTCGATCAGGCGGCGCAGGTCGTCGTGCGGAATGTCGTCGACCAGACGCGACAACACGGCGAAAGCCAGGTCGCGGTAGCTCATGCCGCGCATCGCCTCCAGTTCGTCGGCGGAAAAGCGCGGGTAGCTTTCCGGCACGTAGAGACCGCCGTCGCTGGCCAGGCCGCCGAGCAGGATTTCCGAGAAACGAAGTTGCGGCGCCAGGCCGCGCGTGCTGAGGTAGTTCATGCTGTTCCTAAAATTTACCTGGCTGCCAGTTCTTCGAGGCGGA
>JBFHXL010000157.1:0-4990 GCA_041599035.1 Thiobacillus sp.
AGCGCCCTCTTTCCCGCACCCGCCGCTGCGCGCCTGATCGAGTTGGGCGGCGAAGTTCGCCTGTCGAGCCGTGTGACCACGCTCAAGGCTACAGCGGAGGCTGTCACGCTAGGCACACGCGAGCACGCGGCTGCCTACAGTCACGCCATTCTCGCGGTTGCCCCCCAGCATGTGCAGGCGCTGGCGACCCAGGTACCCGAACTGGAAGCGCTGGGGCGCGCGGTATCCACCTACGGTTATCAGCCGATCGCGACGGCATACGTGCAATACGATGCTAATTTCCAGCTCGAGCAGCCCCTGTTTGCCCTGGCCGATGGCCCCGCACAGTTTGTATTCGATCGTGGCCAGAGCCACGGACAGGCCGGGCTGATGGCATTCGTTGCCAGCGCCGCAGACAAGCTGCCCGCGGACTGGCCGGATGTGGCCGAGGCGCAATTAAACAGAATCACCCAGGCTGGCACCCCGCGCTGGCGCAGAAGCATCGTCGAGAAACAGGCGACCTATGCCTGCGTGCCCGACATGGCGCGCCCCCCTGTTCACACCGCGCATCCGCGCATCTTTCTGGCCGGCGATTACACCGCCGGCCCTTACCCTGCCACCCTCGAAAGTGCAACGCAGAGCGGAGTACAATCGGCCGGCGCATTACTTCAACAGCTATGAAAGACTATCTCCCCCCTTCCGACCTCCTCAAAGGCCGTGTCATCCTCGTCACCGGTGCCAGTTCAGGCCTCGGTCGCGCCGCCAGCCTGGGGTACGCACGTCATGGCGCCACCGTTGCGCTGCTCGCACGCAACGCCGCCAAACTGGAGGCGGTGTACGACGAAATCGTGGCGGCAGGCGGCCCGGAGCCTGCGATGTTTCCCTACGATCTGGGCGCCGCCGACGACCGCAGCCTGGAAACCCTGGCCGGCACCATTGCGCATCACCTGCACCGGCTCGATGGCGTGCTGCACAGCGCGCACCATTTTCACAGCCTGACCCCGCTCGACCTGCAAACGCTCGAGCAATGGCAGCTTCTGATGCGGGTCAACCTGATTGCCCCGTTTGCGCTCACCCGCGCCTGCCTGCCGTTGCTCAGACAGGCACCCGATGCATCGGTGATTTTCACCGGCGAAACCCATGGCCATCATCCCGGCGCCTTCTGGGGCGGCTATGCCGTGGCCAAGTCGGGTCTGGAAACCCTGACCCGCATCTGGGCCGACGAACTCGGCGCGGATGCTGCCCTTCGCATCAACACCCTGATTCCCGGCCAGGTGGCCACCACCCTGCGCTCGCGCACCCATCCGGGACTTTCGCCCGAGACGCTGCCCAGCGTCGACGACCTGATGCCCTGGTATCTGTTCCTCATGGGCAAGGACAGCCGCGCAATCCGCGGGCAAATTGTGGAATGCCAGACCTGACGTTTATCCCGTCATGAAAATCGGCCGCTACGAGATTCTCGATGAAATCGGCCAGGGCGCGATGGGCACGGTCTACCGGGCGCGCGATCCGCTGATCGAACGAACGGTCGCCATCAAGACCGTCCCCATCACGCTGTTGCAACAGGAAGGCGCCGACGCGGAATCGCGTTTTCTGCGCGAAGCGCAGAGCGCGGGTCGCCTGTCACATCCCAATATCGTGACCATCTACGACGTGGGCGAGGCCGACGGACTCGCCTATATCGCCATGGAATATCTGCACGGCAGAACGCTGCGCGATCTCATGAACAAGGGGCCGATGCCGCTGGACCTGGCGCTCGACACCGCCATGCAGATGGCCGAGGCGATGGCGTTTGCACACGAGCACGGCGTCATCCACCGCGACATCAAACCCGCCAACGTCGTCGTCACCGAACAGCGCGGGCGCATCAAGCTGACCGATTTCGGCATCGCCCATCTTGTCAACAGCAACCATACCCAGGCCGGGCAAATGCTCGGTTCGCCACGCTACATGTCGCCGGAACAGGCAATGGGCCGCGAGATCGACGGGCGCTCGGATATTTTTTCATTGGGTGCCGTGCTCTACGAAATGCTCACGGGCCGCTACGCCTTCGATGGCGACAGCCTGCCGGCGATCGTATATCACGTCATCAACGAAGCCCCCGTTGACGCAACGACCCTGCGGTCCCAAATCCCGGATGACGTCGCCAGCCTGCTTGCGCGGATGCTGAGCAAAAGCCCGGATGCGCGGCCGGACGCCCGCGCCGTGGTCAGCGCCCTCCACACGTGGGCCCCGGCCACGGCCCATACGCCGCCCCCCTCTTCCAGGCAGCTGCCGCGCCTGCTGCGGATACTGGCATTTGGCACGCCTATCGGCGTATTTCTGCTGATCGGGCTCGCGATCATCGTGATCGAACACTTCCTGCCCGCGCCCCCGCCGCCGGTGCAGCAAACCGGCGTGCCGCCAGCCGCAGATACTGCCGCGGAGACTGCAGCAGACGACCGCCCGCCCCCCACCTCCGATGAAACGCTCGGCACGCCGGTGACTGAATCTGATGCCTACCTGGCAGGACTCGACAAAAAGCGGGTCGAACTGCGGCTCAAGCGCACCGAACTGCTGCTGAAGTACACCAGCAAGCATCCCGACGTGGTCCAGATCGACCGCCAACTCGAACAGCTACGCGCCGAGCGCAGCAAATATCTGCAGCAGCAACCGGAAAATCAGGTGCGCCGCTGAAAAGAAGGCCAGCAAATCCGCTTAAAACAGTTTCTCCGTGACTATTTGAGCGAGGGGTTTGCGGGCTCGTGTGCTTGTCTGTGACGCGCAGCCAAACTCATCGCACCTGCCATGCAGGCGGGTGGTGCCCGGACAGGTCGACCATATAGCCGCCGCGCGAGAGTACCCGCTGACCGGGTGTCATGGCGGCGCGACGGTACAGCGGCAGATAGGCTGTAAGCGTCGAGGCGTGCTCGAGCAGATCGAGGAAATAGTCGCGCGAGGCAAAGATTGCCATGTGTTTCGTGCCCTCGGCAAAAGCGAGGATGGCGAAGTAAGCAAGCGCCTGGTGTCGTTCCTCGCGGATCTGCAGGCCGCGCGCACGCGCCCAGGCGCGGAAGCGCAGCAACGCCGAATCGGGCTCGCCCGGCAGCGCGGTAAGATGCACTACCCACGCTCGTGTCCGTAGGGCAACCGGCAAACCGTCCCAGTTCGCGCCAAGTAGCGCCGAGGAGAGATACAGCGGTGGCGCCGTGTCCCGAGTCCCCAGTTGTGCGGTCAATCGCCGCACCCCGTCGACCCCCAGCCACAGGACGATCGCACTCACCGGCTTAGCGCTGGCCACGTCCCCAAGCATCTGTGCGCGAGCGGCCACCACCCCGGCCCCGGATCGCTCGTCGAGCGTACGCATGTGCCCGCCACGCTGTGCCAGCGCCCGCGCGAGCGCAGCAGCAGCTTCGCGGGAAGTGGAGCCTGCTCCACCCTCCACTACGCTGATGACGTTGCTATGCCGCCCCTCGGATACGAGGGTGGCGGCGATAAGTTCGGCCTCCAGCCGCACGCCTCGAGAGTAATAAAGCGAGTAAACGCCCCCGTTGTCGGCTGGCGGCAGGTCAGTGTCGGGCAGCACGCAGGGCATCTTCTTGGTCTCGCAGAAGTCGTGGATCGGCTGCCATGACTGCGAGGCAAGCCCACCGACCAGCGCAAACGGAGGGTGATCGCGGTAACGCGCATCGAGCTGCGCACGCCAAGTTTCGGGCGGACCGCCAAGCCGCCATACCTCGAGCGACCACTCTCGGTGCGCTTCCTTCCACTGGCCGGGAAAATGCCCGCCCCGCAGACGTTGCGGCCCACTGCGGTTGCGAGCGGCGACGAAGGTATTGAGTACGTCGAGCATCGCGCGTTCCACCGTGCGGTCAACCTCCCCGGCGATGACCGTCGCGATACGCAGGCTGTCGGGGGTGATCCCAGGCGATGATGTTGCACCGAGCTGGTGCAGGAAAGCACTGAGCGTCGCGAGATTACGCGCGTCGATTTGATAGCGCGGCATCAGCGGGTCGAGCGGACGGCCGGCGGAATCGATGCCCTCGCGGAGCGCGCGCACCAGCGTGCTGTCGGTGTAGCCCGGACGGCGGCGCTGCGCGTCTGCAGCAAACAGCAGTGGCCCGGCAATCGCAGCGGGTATGCGACCACTTTCGATCGCACCCATGCCGCTGCGCCCGTGGCAGCTCTGGCAGGCGACCTGCGTGCCAAGTACCGGCACATCGCCCTGAACCATGGCATGGATCGGTTGACCGGAGACCAACCGGCCCTCGCTATAAAGTATCCGGCCCGCAGCGATCAGGTCGTGCGTAGATTCATTGACCGCCGGCCTCTGCGCCACTGCCGCAGCGCTGAAGGCCAACACGAGTAGCACTGCGGACGCGCCGCGGTACAGCAAACCAGCCAGACGAAAGCTTGCGCGTTCACTCACTCAGTTGATCGCGGCACGCGCCTGCTCGGCGAGCGCCGACGCGCTGCCCAAGCCCTCGAGCCGCACCCAGTTGGCATCACCCTGCCGGCGCACCAGCGTGATCGGCCGGTGGCTCGTGATCGAACCACTCCAGGCATCGAAGGCACGCAACACGCGCTCCACGTCGCCGGGACTGCCGGTGAGGAAGCGCCAGTTCGGCGGTGCGTCGAAGCGCTCGGCATAGTTGGCCAGCACCGTCGGCGTGTCGTGCTCGGGGTCGATGGTGATCGACACCAGCTTGATGCGCTCGGCATCAGGACCCAGTTCCCGAATCATCTGGGAAAAGGTGGCCGTCATCACCGGACAGATCGTGGTGCAGGTCGTGAAAATGAAATTGATGGCCACTGGCCCGGATCCCCCCTGCAACTCGCTCATCGGGACCGGGCGGCCCATCTGGTCGCGCAGGGTCAATTCGGGCAGCGTGTACTGCTGCTGCGAAATCTGGAAAGGACTGGGTTTGGCCAACATGGCCGCATGCTGACTGTGAGCCATCGTCGCAGCGTGTTGGCTGTGGTCCATTGCCGCTGCGTGGTCGTGGTGAGGTTCCGTAGCCATGGCGGGCAT
>JBFHXL010000158.1:0-4986 GCA_041599035.1 Thiobacillus sp.
CACGACCCGGGTCAACGTCGCGTGAAATGCGGCACGATCATTCATTTGCCGCATCAGATATTTCGCGCGATACATGTCCACCAGCAGCATCTTGTTCTTGCCGATCTCGGCAGCACGGTCGAAATGCTGCGTCGCACGCGTGAAGTCCCCGCCAAACATGGGAGCCCGGCTGCCGTAATACACGCCAAAAAACACATGCGCGCTGCCGTAATAATAGGTTTCATCGAGTTCCAGCACGCGCCGCATCAGTGCCTCGACACGCGGCAGTTCGGAAAGCCGTTCCGGATCGTCAAGTTGAAGTTCGATCCATTTGGCCCAGGCCGAAGCCGTCCAGAACAAGGCGGGCACGGCACGCGCATCGAGTTTCGCCAAGGCCTGCTCCAGCGTAGCCGCCTTGCCATTAAGGACGTCTGAAGCAACGCCGGTTGCGGCAAGCGCCATTTCCGCATGGTCCAGAGCACGCCGATACAGTTTGGCAGCACGCGCCGGATCGCCATCTTCGACAAAGCTCATCGCATAGCCATACAGGCCCATCGCGACCTGGATACGGTACGGGGTGTTGCCCGGGTCTGCCAACAGCAGGGCTTCGATCATCTTGATATTGGCTGGCATGCTCGCGCGCGCAATCTCAAGGTCGGTCTCGCGGTTCATCGCTATCACGCCATTGTCGATCAGCGGGGCAGCACCGCGCGCAATCAGCTGGCCGCTCGTGCATCCGCCGAGCTGGACGCCGGCAAGCAACAAAATGATGCCGCCGCGACAGGGCAAATCAGGCAATCGCATCGGTTTTCTCGCAATGGGTGGAATGGAACACGTTTCACATGCTAGCACCGCATGGAAGACCCCGGCGATTTGCACCTTGTGCCGCGTACGGAAACCGGGCGCACCGGCAATTTGGGCGATCGTCCGTGAGCGTAAAAGGGTCAGGCTTGGCATAATGCGGTCTTCCCGCATCCTGGATTGCATTCATTGCCTTTCGCTCACTCAAGCTGGCTTGCTCATCCGCATTCGCTTCCGCGGCCGCTGCGTGTCTGGCTCGGCGACCGCGGCTCACTGACCCGGCGCCTGCAATCGCGTTGCGATACGTTTCGCGTACTGCCGCTCGCCACCGGTCTCGCCCGCCCCCATCCGGATGAGTATGCACCGCTGGGCATGACACGGGGTTGCCGCGCCTATGTGCGCGAAGTCTTGCTGCTGTGCAATGACGTGCCAGTGGTATTCGCCCACAGCGTGCTGCCGCCTGCCGGCCTGCGCGGCGGCTGGAACGGCATCACCCGGCTCGGCAGCCGCTCACTTGGCGAAGCCCTGTTCACCGACCATCGCATCGAGCGCCAGCCGCTGGCCTACTGCCATGTGCGATGCGGGCATCCGCTGTACCGCGCCACGGCCAGGCAACAGCCGCTGGGCGTCGACAGCCTGTGGGCGCGCCGTTCCGTTTTCTGTCTCAACAGCCATCCGCTGCTGGTGACCGAAGTCTTTTTGCCTGCCATCGACGCACTATGACCCTGACCGAACGCCTCTCCCATTACGAAAAGCTGATGCGGCTCGACAAGCCGATCGGCATTCTGCTGCTGCTGTGGCCGACATTGTGGGCGCAATGGCTTGCCGGCAACGGCAGGCCGGACTGGCTGATCCTGTGGATTTTCGTCATGGGGGTGGTGCTGATGCGCTCGGCCGGATGCGTCATCAACGACTACGCCGACCGTGATTTCGACCCGCACGTGGCGCGCACCCGCGAACGCCCGCTGGCTGCCGGCAAGGTGTCGCCGAAGGAGGCCCTGCTGCTGGCGGCGGGTCTCTCCCTGCTGGCATTCCTGCTCATCCTGCCACTGAACAATCTGGTGCTGGGGCTGTCGGTCATCGCCCTGTTTCTGGCCGCAAGCTACCCGTTCACCAAACGCTTCTTTGCGATTCCACAGGCGTATCTCGGCATCGCGTTCGGCTTCGGCATTCCGATGAGTTATGCCGCACTCTGGGGCGAGGTGCCCACGGAAGCCTGGATTCTTTTGACGGCCAACGTTTTCTGGGCGATTGCCTACGACACGCAATACGCCATGGTCGACCGAGCAGACGATCTCAAGATCGGGATCAAAACCTCGGCCATCACGTTTGGCCGCTTCGATCTGGCCGCCATTGCCCTGTGCTATGGCGTCACCCTGGGATTGCTGGCCTGGGTCGGGCTGCAGCGGGCGTTGGGCCTGGCGTTTTATGCCGGACTGGGCGTTGCGGCTGCCATTGCGCTTTACCACATGAGGCTGATCTGGACGCGCGATCCACAGCAATGCTTCCGTGCCTTTTTGCACAACACCTGGTTCGGTGCCGCGGTTTTCGGCGGCATCGCCCTGCACTTCGTGTTGCGCAGCTTATGACGGGCAGGCCACGCGCGACTGCCGGCTGTTGGGGTATGCCTGCTTGATCTCACCCAGGCTCTTCAAGGTGTCCGGATCTTCGCTGCGAATCACGAAATAAAAATCGGTTCCCTGACGCGGCTGCACCTCGATACGCGTGCCGAGCACGCCCTTGTCCTCGACCTCGCGCACGCGGCGACGGGCCGCTTCGTCGTTGGCATACAGGCCAAGCGAAATGGCATTGCGCCAGTCCCCCTCCCTGACCACCAGCACATCCTTCAAGCCTGCGGCCGTCAGCTCGTCGAGTTTGGCTGCCGCCGATTCCGGGCTTGGCAAAGGCGGAAAAATAACCCAGTGCCGTGTATCCAAAGGCACCTCGGTGAATGACATCACCCGCTCGCCGGCCATGGCCTTGAGCTGTTCGCGCGCCTGCGCATATTCATCGCGATTCAGGCTGCGCCATTCGACGCACAAGGCTTCTGCCTTCGCGACACGCGGCGCCAGGGTTTCTTCCCGTGCGTCGGATCCTGACTGACTGCGCAGCCGGAGGTGCTCGACGTTCATCGGCATGGACTGGTCCGATGCGGCCTGCGGCCAGAGGTCTCTGCCGATAAAAAAACCTGCGACTGCAAGGTTGAGGGCCAGCAAGGCCCATGTCGTCCATTTCATCCTGTCTTGTCCTCTGTTGCCACGCGGTCGATTCCCTCCAACACCAGGGCTGGCACATGTTCCACCGCCATGGCCAGATGCGGCAACAGCGTTTCTGCGTCGCCTCCGGTCAGGATGCAGTGCGGTGTTGCGCCAGCCATTGCGGCCAGACGTGCATATTGCTGTTCAATCGCACCACACAGTGCCGCCACAATTCCACTCTGTGCTGCGTCTGCCGTGGTGCGCGGAAAGGCTTGCCAGACACCGGCCACGTCAGCAACGCGCGCCGTACCCTGTCGCAACGCCTGTTGCATCAAGGCAAGCCCCGGCACAATCAGTCCGCCGAGAAACACGCCCTCCGCCGACAGGGCATCCACCGTCATCGCCGTCCCGACCGACACCACCAGCGTTGCCGCATGCGTGCGCCGACGCGCACCAATCAGCCCCATCCAGCGGTCCACCCCCAATTGCTGAGGATTGTCATAGGTGTTTTGCAGGTCCAGAAAGCGGGCATCCGCCTGCAGCCATTTGGGCGTAATGGCAAAAGGCGCCAGCAGCCTGTCGATCTGATTTTCATGCTGCGCACGCGCCACGCTGGCGATGAAACACGCGTCCCCTCTTTCCAGCAACGGTGCCAACGCTGACAGGTCGGAATAATCCAGGCTGCCCTGCTCGTGCCACTGCCCGCCTTCCACCCGCGCCCACTTCAACCGTGTATTGCCTGCGTCGAGCAGCAATCTGCGGGTGCTCATCGTGCGCGTCCATCCAGGCGCAGGCTGATCTCGCCGCCGCTGTACGCATTCAGTTTCAAGCCCTGATCACGCAGCAACAAAGCACCGCTTTCATCCACACCCGCTGCCACTCCCCGAACGCCGCGCGCATCAGGCAGCAGCAAGGCCACCGCTTTGCCTGCATAGGCATCGAGCGCCATCCAGTCTTCGCGCAGAGCAGCAAACCCATGCTGGCGGAAGCGCGTCAATGCCAGATGCAATTCCTGCAGGCAATCTGCCAGCAGCTGATTGCGACCAACCGTCACGCCCATTTCGGCCAGATCCACCAGCGCCTGGTCGACTGCATCGCGCTGGGCGGCACGCAGCCGGCAATTCAGCCCAACCCCAACAACGGCTACGGCCGCCCCGTTCAGATCCCCCTGAACCTCGACCAGAATGCCGGCCAGCTTACGGTAGTCCACCAGCACATCATTTGGCCACTTCAGGCGGGCCGGATAGCGGCTGTGGCGGTTCACCGCGCGCGCAATCGCCAATCCTGCCGCCAGGCTCAGCCCGGCCAGCGACTGCAGGCCGTTCTCGAACCGCCACAGCACCGAAAAGGTCAGGCTTCCTCCCAGCACCGCATGCCACTGCCGGCCGCGCCGGCCCTTGCCCGACTGTTGATGCTCGGCACAGAAAACCGTGCTGTCTGCTGCGCCAGCCGCTGCCGCCTTCATCAAGGCGGTATTGGTCGAATCCACACTATCCAGTATGCGCACGTCATACGCGGTTGAAGCGGCGCCCAGATGCGTGGCGACCATCGCTTCATCCAGCCATTCCACAGCCTCGGGAATCTTGTAGCCGCGTCCGCGCACGGCATGGACTTCAAGCCCCATCGATTCAGCCTGCCCAAGCACATTGAATATGCTGGCACGGGACAGCTGAAATTCGTGCGCCAGGTCCTGGCCCGAATGAAACCTGCCATCGGACAAACGACGCAGAATCGGAAAAAGCGCTTTATGAAGTCGGGTAGTCACGCCCAAATTTTACATGGCAGGAACAGCGTTAACGCGTCTTTAACAACCGCGCAATAAAAAACCCCCTCGTTTGTGGGAGGGGGTTTTGGTGTTTTCCTCGCTGGGCGAGGGAAACGAATAGGAGTCTGACGATGACCTACTTTCACAGGCGTAGTGCCTACTATCATTGGCGCGGGAGCGTTTCACCGTCCTGTTCGGGATGGGAAGGGGTGGTTCCACTCTGCTATGGTCGTCAGACAAAGG
>JBFHXL010000159.1:0-4922 GCA_041599035.1 Thiobacillus sp.
GAAGTAGCAAGTGGCCTGATTGCTGCCGCCCGGCACCTGAATCCGGATGTTCGCGCCCACTGTCGTTTGCGCATACCCATCAGCCGCCAACGCCGTATTCAATGCTGCCGCCGTGGTCGCAAACGTGGACGTCAGCCCTGCAGCATTCACGATTCCGTCCCATGTGGCAGCCGGATAAGCGTTCACGATCGCGATACGTCCCGACTCGGTACAGACGTTGGTCGTGTTATTAGCACGGTTAGGAGTAGGCCCCAGGTTCGCCGGGCAGTTGGCGGCATCCTGCACACCCGCCCGCACCAGTACCGCGCCGTGAATCATTGCAGACGCCGCCTGCACCGCGCCACGTGCGGCGTTGAGCTTGGCGATGCGCGCATCGCGCTGGATGTTGGTGAAACGCGGCAGTGCCACCGCGGCGAGAACGCCGAGGATGACGATGACGACGATGAGTTCGATCATGGTGAAGCCGTGCTGCCTCGACCGCATGTTTTTCAGGGTATTCATTGCTTTGCTGTCTCCCGCTTATTAAATGACATTGATCACAACCGTCGCCAGGCACGGCGACCCGTATTGTTGAACCTATTTCGGCACTTGGCGCCGAAACTTGAATAAAAGTCATCATCGCGGGCAAATTACTTGACGGCCACGCTGGCAAGGTCCCACATCGGCAGGAACACACCGAGCGCCAGCACCAGCACGATGCCGCCCATGGCGACGATGATGAGGGGCTCGATACGGGCGGAGAGCGTCTTGATTTCGTAGTCCACCTCGCGCTCGTACATTTCGGCGACCTCCTGCATGAGTTCGTCGATGCTGCCGGTCTCCTCGCCGACGGCAATCATCTGCAGCACCACCGGATTGAACACAGCCGCAGCCTGCGCGGTGCGCAGCAGCGATTCGCCGCGCTCGATGCCGTTGCGCATCTGCTCGACGCGCGAGGCAATCCAGGCATTGTCGGTCACTTCGGCCACCACCGAGAGTGCCTGTGCCGCGGGAATGCCGCTTTTCATGGACAGCGCGAAGGTGCGCGCGAAACGGGCGAGGGTGCTGCGCAGAATGATCGAGCCTGTCAGCGGAATTTTAAGCTTGTAGCGGTCCCATACCAGGCGCCCGCCGGTAGTCGCGATCCACACGCGAAACCCTGCCGCAGCCAGCACCAGCAACGCCACCAGCAGCCAGCCATACGCAATGGTGAGGCGCGAGGTCTCGATGAGAATTCGCGTCATCAGCGGCAAATCGGCGCCGAGGCCGGCATAGACCTTGGCAAAGGCCGGGATGACGAACACATTGATGACCGCAACCGCGACCGCCATGGCGATAAGGACGAAACTTGGATAACGCAGGGCTTCCTTGATGCGGGCGCGTGTTTCGCGCTCGAATTCGAGATGCTCGAACATCCGCAGGAAGATTTCATCGAGGCGTCCCGTCGCCTCCCCTACCCGCACCATTGCGACATAGAAGGGAGAAAAGGCCGTGGGATGCTGGCGCATGGCGGTCGAGAGGTCGCGTCCGGCTTCGAGCGAATCCTTGAGGGAGGCGATCACCCTGGAAAAAGCGGCATTGGTGGTCGACTCGATGAGACCGGACAGCGCCCGCAGAATCGGAACGCCGGAACGCATCAGGGTATAGAGCTGACGCGAGAACAATTGCACGTCGATGGCCTTGATCGTGGCCGCGAAGAAGCTCAGGTCTTTCGGTTTTGCGTTCCGACGATCGCTCTGCCCGGCTTCCTCGATGGTGATGGGGAAAACGCCGCTTTTCAGCAGGCTGCTCGCACATTCGAACACGCTGACCGCCTCGAAAAAGCCTTCCAGCTTCTCGCCACGCTGGGTGCGGGCAGTGTAGGAAAAGCGCGACATCAGCCGATTTCCTCCTGGGCGCTGGCCCGCATGGCCTCGGCCAGCGACGTCACGCCGGCACGGGCCAGCGCAATGGCCTGGTCACGCAGGGTATGGCCGGCCATCGAGGTGCGCGCGGCGGTAACGAATTCAGACGGGTTCCTGCGCGCCAGGCTTTCTGCCAGATGGCCATCGATTTCGAGCAGTTCATGGACGGCGCGCCGCCCGGAATAACCGGTGTGGTGGCAGCGATCGCAGCCGGTTCCGGCAACATACGTGTTTGCCGAATCAGCCTCGACATGCGCCCGGCCGAGCCAGACCGTTTCCTGCGGCGTCACCTGATGGGGCGCCTTGCAGTGGCTGCACACCTTGCGCAGGAGCCGCTGCGCCAGCACCCCCTGCACCGACGTGGCGACCATGAAGGCAGGCACCCCCATGTCGAGCAGGCGCACGGGGGTGGAGGCCGCATCGTTGGTGTGCAGGGTGGACAGCACCATGTGCCCCGTCATGGCCGCCCTGAGGGCGATCTGTGCGGTTTCGGGATCACGCATCTCGCCCACCAGGATCACGTCCGGATCCTGCCGCAGCATGGCGCGCAGCACCCGGGCAAAGCTGAGGTCGATCTTGTCGTTGGCCTGCACCTGATTGACGCCGGCGAGGCGATATTCCACCGGATCCTCGACCGTGATGATTTTGGTGCCCGGATCGTTGAGTTCGCCCAGCGCGGCATAGAGCGTGGTGGTCTTGCCGCTGCCGGTCGGTCCGGTGACCAGCACCAGTCCGTTGGGACGATGCAGGATGGCGCGAAAGCGCGTGAGCATGTCGGCAGGCATGCCCAGGGTATCGAGGGTCAGGGGCTCGTCGCCCTGGCTCAGCAAGCGCATGACCACGGATTCGCCGTATTGCGTGGGCATGGTGGACAGACGCACATCGACGGTGCGGCCGCGAACCTTGACGGCAAAGCGGCCATCCTGCGGCAGGCGCTTTTCCGAAATATCCAGCCCGGACACGATCTTCAGGCGCAAGGCCAGCGCCGGGGCAATCTTGAGGTCGGCCTGGGTCTGCGGATGCAGCATGCCGTCGATGCGGAAGCGGATCGCCAGGTGCTTTTCCTGCGGCTCGATATGCACATCGGATGCATTGACCTGCAGCGCATCCTCGAACACCGTCTGCAGCAGGCGCACCACCGGGGCGTCGGCCTGCCCTTCGCCCAGCGCCTCCAGGCCGATGATGCTGGACTCGCTCTCGCCCATGTCGCGCGCGAGTTCCTCGGTCAGGCCATGGATATCGTCGGTGCGACGGTAGGTCCGGTCGATGGCGGCCAAGAGGTCGCCTTCCGCGACGACGGCAAGCTGGATCTCTTGCCGGATCAGGCGGGCCACTTCATCGTAGGCAAGCAGATCGGTGGGGTCGGCCATGCCGACAAAAATCTTGCCGTCCTTGCGCGCCAGCGGCATGGCGCGGAAACGCCGCGCCTGCGTTTCCGGCAGCAACTGCAGAATGGACGCGTCCAGGCTGAATTTTCTGAGGTCGACGAAAGGCAGCGCCAACTGGCGCGCCAGTGCCTGCGCGATATCGTTTTCCTCTGCCAGCCCGCTTTCGACAATGATGCGGCCCAGTCGACGGCCACTCTTTTTCTGCGCGGCCAGCGCAATATCGAGATCGGCACTGGAAATGACTTTCTGCTCGACAAGCAGGTCGCCCAGGCGAATTTTCTGGCGGCCAGGCTGGGGAGACGAAGCCGCGGAAGGAGCTAGATCTGTCTGCATAATTTTCTGGATGGGCTCAATAGCATGAGCACATATCGGCTCTGCGCGGCGCCAGCTTAAATAAAAATGCTGATAAACGCATCCAGATTAGCGGGTTGTCTGTTCGATCATTTCTCCGGCACGGGTGCCGGGACGCAGTTTTCCCTGATAAATAAAGCCGGATCCATAGCGCCGGCGACCATCCGGGGAAGTGATCAATTCGTTTTCGCTCCAGACCCAGACGTCTCCCTCCTGGGTATCGAGAATGAACGCCCGTCCGCCCCCCTTGCCGCCCTCGCCTCCGGCCAACGGCAGGGCCTGATAACGCTCACCCGCGGCCAGCGCGCAGGTTGACAGGGCCAGTGAACCCAACAGCATCCATTTTGCTCGCATCATGCGTCCCTTTCATGCTCATTGATGGGTGTCCTTCGGGCTGAAAAGCGCGGCCACCGCTGCCGCATCCAGCACATATTCATGGTTGCAGATATCGTCATGCACCCGGATCTCGCCCTGTTCGGCGATGATGGCTTCACATTCTGCCTGACCGACGCCATGCAGCATGGAATAGATCTTGTCCGGGTCATAGGGGCAGTGATACCTGACCGGACGCGGGTCGAACACCCGCACGTCTTCTTGCGGGAACAGGCGTTCGATCAGCCTGATTGCACCGAGCTCGAGCAGTTCGTCTGGCCGAACGGTGTCAGCCAGGATCTGCACCCGGTTCCAGCCGTCGGCGTCACGCAGGGCGGCGCCCGGCAACGCCTGTAAAAACAGGCCCGCCGCCGTCTCATGGTTGGCTGCCAGCCACAGCCGGGTAGGCGTTTGTTCGGATTGTTCGAGGTAATGCTCGAACACGGCAACCAGGGTGTCGCCCTGCAAGGGCACGTGGCTCTGATATGGCTGGGGCATGCCCGCCACATCCAGGGTCAGCGTCATGGCGCCTTCCCCCAGCAGGGTGGGCACATCGCCCGCCACCACGTCCGGTGTCGCGCGCGCCATGCCGCGCAGGCGCAATTGTTCGTCGCAATCCATCACCAGCAGCGACACCGCACCATCGCCGCGCAGTTGAAAGGTCAGTCGCCCCGCCTGCTTGAGGTTCGCCGTGACCAGCGTCGTCACCACCGCCAGCTGGCCCAGCAATTCGAGAACGGGTTCGGCATATTGACGGCCCGCGATCATCTCGCGCCAGTCGGCGCCGAGTTGCACCCAGGCGCCGCGTATGTCGAGCTGCTCGAACAAAAAGCCGCGCACCCGGCTGGCATGGGAATCGGCCGGGCTTATGGGCGCCGGCGTCACGTCATCTGGATTCATGTATCTCTGTGCTCAATTGAGTTGCACC
>JBFHXL010000160.1:0-4902 GCA_041599035.1 Thiobacillus sp.
CATGCCATCGAGTGCCGCATCAACGCCGAGCACCCGAGCACCTTCGTCCCCAGCCCCGGCAAGCTCACCAATTACCATGCGCCGGGCGGCCCCGGCATCCGTGTCGACTCGCACGTCTACCACGGCTACTACGTGCCGCCGCACTACGATTCGATGATCGGCAAGGTGATCGCCTATGGCGACACGCGCGACCAGGCCATCGCCCGCATGCGCGGTGCGCTGATGGAAATGGTCATCGAGGGCATCCAGAGCAACATTCCATTGCATCAGGATCTGCTGAACGATGCCGCGTTCATTGCCGGTGGCACCAGCATTCATTATCTGGAACACAAGCTGGCAGGCGAAAAGGCGTGAGGTGCGAGGCGAAAAGCGTGAGGCGCTGCACGCTCCACGCACCTCCGATCACGCCTAACCCCTAACCCCTCACGCCTCACCTCAAATGCCCTGGCAATCCGTCCGCATCCTCGTCGAGTCCAAACAGGCTGAACCGCTGTCCGACGCGCTGATGGAAGTCGGCGCACTGTCGGTGTCGCTGGAAGACGCCGATGCCGGCACCGTGGACGAAACGCCGCTGTTCGGCGAGCCTGACCACCCCACGGCCGAATTGTGGCCGCACAGCATCGCGGCGGTACTCCTGGACGAACATGCCAATGTGGCCGAGACCCTGGCCGCAGCCGCGAAACAGGCCGGGGTTCCCACGCCGACCGAATACACGATTGAAATCGTGGCCGAGCAGGACTGGGTGCGCCTCACCCAGTCGCAGTTCGACCCCATTCCGATCTCGCCGCGCCTGTGGATCGTGCCGACCTGGCACGACGCTCCCGACAGCAGCGCGATCAACCTCAAGCTCGATCCCGGCCTCGCCTTCGGCACCGGCAGCCACCCGACGACCCGGCTCTGCCTGCGCTGGCTCGATGCGCATCTTGCCGGTGGCGAAACGCTGCTGGATTACGGTTGCGGCTCCGGCATCCTCGCCATTGCCGCAGTCAAGCTCGGTGCGGCGCGGGTCGACGGCGTCGATATCGATCCGCAGGCGGTGACGGCCTCATGCGATAACGCCACGCTCAACGCGGTCAGCGCCCATTTCTGCCTGCCCGGCGAGCTCGCGCCGGGGCAATACGACATCGTCGTCGCCAACATCCTCACCAATCCGCTCAAGGGCATGGCCGCGCTGCTGGCGGGCCGGGTCCGCGCGGGCGGGCAACTGGTGCTGTCGGGCATTCTGGCCGAGCAGGCCGACGAGGTGATGGCGGTTTACCGCGAGTGGTTCGTTTTTGATCCCCCGGCAGTCGACGAGGGCTGGGTGCGGCTGGCCGGCATCAAGCGATGAGCTACCGCACCACCTGTCCGCAGTGCGTCAGCGTGTTCCGCCTCGGAGCGGACCAGCTCGATGCCGCACAGGGCTGGGTGCAATGCAGCGTCTGCGGCGCCGCTTTCGACGCGCACCCGAGCCTGCTGATGGAAGACGGCTCGCCGCTGCCGCCGGTTGAATCCGAGATCATCGAGGTTTCTCCATTGGCAGACGCACCCGGGGAAGGCGAGCCTGAACCCGACGAAATCGGCCTCGCCTCCGCGCCGCCCGATCTTCCGAGCGAAGCCGGCTCCGAGACGCCTGAAATGGTCGAGGAAACGCCCCCGGCCGCGCCCCCGCGCGGCATTGTCCAGCGCGAGGGCGCCAGCGACCTGCCGTCGATCATCCTGATCGATCCCGCCATTCCGGTGGCGGACGACCCCGGCCCGCTGCCGCACATCGGCGCCCCCGGGTATACATATGACCCTGCTGCGCCCGTGTATCCCCGCGCACCGGACGCTCTTGCCGCCCCCCTGCCCATCACGCGCATCGAATACGCGACGCCCACGACCGTGACGACGCAGGTGCCGCGCGCGCCGCGCCGCGGCAAAACCTGGATATGGGCAATCGCCAGCGTGCTACTGTTGCTGCTGCTGCTTGGGCAAACCGCCTACTTCCTGCGTGACACCCTCGTCAGCCGGTTGCCGCAGACCCGCCCTGTAATCGAGCAAGCCTGTGCGCAACTGGGCTGTACCCTTTCCCTGCCGAAGAACCTGGCGCAACTGCAGATCGTGGGATCCGATCTGCAGACCGAAACCCGCGACCGCATGAGGCTCACCCTCACCCTCGGAAATCGGGCCGCCCATGTCCAGGCCTGGCCCGTGCTCGTGCTTACGCTGACCGATCAGCGCAACCAGCCGCTGGCGCGCCGCAGCTTTGCCCCCAGCGAATACCTCGGCGACCCCCGGCGCATTGCCGCCGGCATTCCGCCCCGCACCGAACAGCCCCTCAGCCTGCCGCTGAGCGTCGATAATCTGGCGCCCATGGGCTTCGGTTTGCAGCTCACGTATTGATTCGACGGCGCTGAAAACGCCAGGCTAGTAGGTGTTGTGCTTCTTCGGTATAGTGCGCATTCCCGTTGCGGGAGAGTGCGTGCAGGGTGCGTTCAGCCCAGCCACCGCCGAAGGCGTAACCCACCCGGAATCGCTCAGGCAAAAGGACCGCAACAACCGGAATACTCTGGAGAGCGCGGGCGCTGGACTCAAAACCAGCCAACCGACACCGAAGGGGCAGCGGCGGCCATGGATCCCAATCCAGGCCGCCGTAATCTCTCAGGTACCAAGGACAGAGGGGTGGAGTGCATTTACGCTTCACCCTTTTTTATTTTTGGTCGTACAACATGCTCAAGCAAACCCCGCTCAACGCCACCCACCGCGAATCCGGCGCCAAAATGGTCGATTTCGGCGGCTGGGACATGCCGGTCAACTACGGTTCGCAGATCGAGGAACATCACACCGTGCGCAACGGCTGCGGGCTGTTCGACGTCTCGCACATGCTGCCGCTCGATATCAAGGGGGCCAATGTGCGCGCCTTCCTGCGCCGCCTCGTCGCCAACAACGTCGACAAGCTGCAGGTGCCGGGCAAGGCCCTGTATTCATGCATGCTGAACGAGGCTGGCGGCGTCATCGACGACCTCATCATCTATTTCATGGACGAATCCTGGTTCCGCCTGGTGGTCAACGCCGGTACCGCGGAAAAGGATCTCGCCTGGATGGAAAAAATGAACGCCGACTGGGAGACGGGCCTCACGCTGACCCCACGCCGCGACCTCGCCATGATCGCGATCCAGGGACCGAAAGCCACGCAGGTGCTGAACGAGGCGCTGCCCGGCGTCGACAGCATCACCGCCCATCTCAAGCCCTTCAACGCTGCCGCCATGGGTGAGATGTTCATCGCCCGCACCGGCTACACCGGCGAGGACGGCTACGAAGCGATGGTGCTGGCGAAATCCGCGCCCTTTTTCTGGAAGGCGCTGGTCGAGGCCGGCGGTAAGCCGATCGGCCTCGGCGCACGCGACACGTTGCGGCTCGAAGCCGGGATGAACCTCTACGGCCAGGACATGGACGAAACCACCAGCCCGCTCGAATCCGGGCTCGCCTGGACGGTGGATCTCAAAACCGAACGCGACTTCGTCGGCCGGAAAGCGCTGGAATCCAGCGAAGTGACGAAACAGCTTGCCGGCCTGCTTCTGCTCGACAAGGGCGTGCTGCGCAGCCACCAGAAGGTACTGACGAAAAACGGCGACGGCGAAATCACCTCCGGCACGTTTTCGCCTACGATGCAGCAATCGATCGCGCTCGCCCGCATCCCGCTCGGCATCGCCCCGGGCGACGAAGTCGAGGTCGAAATCCGCGACAAGAAGCTGAAAGCCAAAGTAGTGAAGTATCCGTTCGTGCGCAACGGGAAAGCAATGATCTGATTTTTTATCCGCGAAGGACGCGAAGACACGCGAAGCAAACCCAGACTGCTTTTAATTTTCTTCGCGCCCCTTCGCGTCCTTCGCGGATCAACCCCGATTTAACTGGAGCCAACATGACCATCCCCGCAGATCTCAAATACACCCCCAGCCACGAATGGGTGCGCGTCGAAACCGACGGCACGCTGACCGTGGGCATCACCCACCACGCGCAGGACCTGCTGGGCGACATGGTGTTCATCGAAAGCCCGGCTGCCGGCCGCACGCTGGCCAAAGGCGAGGAATGTGCCGTGGTCGAATCGGTGAAAGCCGCATCCGACGTGTATGCACCGGTTGCCGGTGACGTGATCGCCGCCAACGCTGACGTCGAGTCCAGCCCCGAGTCGGTGAACCAGGATGCCTACGCCGCCTGGCTGTTCAAGCTCAAACCCGCCAACGCCGGCGATGTTGCCGAGTTGCTCGACGCTGCGGCTTACCAGAAGCTGGTTGAATCCGAGGCCCACTGATTTTTTTCATCCGCGAAGGACGCGAAGTAGCGCGAAGGAACCCCCCAAAACCTGGGAATTGTTCTTCGGTTTTCTTCGCGTCACTTCGCGTCCTTCGCGGATAACAAGGTTTTAACCATGCCCTTTATTCCCCACACTGAAGAAGACGTCTCCGCCATGCTCGGCGCCATCGGCGCTGCCAGCATCGAAGAGCTGTTCGACGAAATCCCGCCCGCGCTCAAGGCCGGCCGACTCCAAAACGTGCCGAATGGCCAGTCGGAAATGGCGGTCGCCCGGCTGCTGCAGGAACGCGCATCGGCCGACGGCTTCTGGTCCAACTTCATCGGCGCCGGTGTCTACGAGCACCACATCCCGGCTGCAATCTGGCAGATCACCACGCGCGGCGAGTTCTATTCCGCCTACACGCCGTATCAGGCCGAAGCCTCGCAGGGTACGCTGCAGCTGATCTACGAATACCAGACCATGATGACCCGGCTGACCGGGCTTGATGTATCGAACGCCTCGCTGTACGACGGCGCCACGGCAGTGGCCGAAGCGGTGCTGATGGCGGTGCGCACGCACAAGACCTCACGCCGCGTGCTGGTGCCGAAAACCGTGCACCCGATCTATCGCCGCGTGGTCCACACCAC
>JBFHXL010000161.1:0-4880 GCA_041599035.1 Thiobacillus sp.
GCGGCGCCTTTCCAGATATCGACGGCCTGCACGGTTTCGCCCTTCTTGAAGAAGGTCTTGCTGTCGAAGAAGTTGAAGCCGTAGCCGAGCAGCTTGGCGGTCTCGTTGGCGCGGGCCTGTTCGCTTTCGGTGCCGAAGACCACGGCGATGAGGCGCTGGCCGTCGCGCTTGCCGGAAGCCACCAGACAATAGCCGGCCTCATCGGTGTGGCCAGTCTTCAATCCGTCGACGGTCGGGTCACGCCACAGCAGCAGGTTGCGGTTCGGCTGCTTGATGTTGTTCCAGACGAATTCCTTCTCCTTGTACAGCGCGTAGTGGGCGGGATCCTCGAGGATGATGGCGCGCGCGAGCTTCGCCATGTCGAGTGCACTTGAATAATGGTTGGGATCGGGCCAGCCGGTGGCGTTGACGAAGAAGGTATTGGCGAGCCCCAGCCGCTTGGCTTCCTGGTTCATCATCGAGGCGAACGTGTCTTCGCCGCCCGCGATGTGTTCCGCCAAAGCGATGCTGGCGTCGTTCCCCGACTGCACGATGATGCCGCGCATCAGGTCATGCACCGCAACCTGGTTGCCAACCTTGACGAACATTTTCGAGCCGCCCATGCGCCAGGCTTTTTCGCTGATATTGACGAGGTCATTCTCTTTCAGCCGGCCGCGCTGCATTTCCAGCGCAGCAACATGCGAGGTCATCAGCTTGGTCAGGCTGGCGGGTGGCAGGCGCTGGCTGCCCTGCTGGTCGACCAGCACGCTGCCGCTGGCGGCATCCATCAGCACCCAGGATTTGGCTGCCAGTTCAGGGGGCGGCGGGACGGTTGCGGCACCCGCGGCGGCAGGCACGATCAAGGCGACGATGAGCAATACGAGGCGTTGCATGAAATAGGGAGCAGTCATGGATATGTCGGTGAAATCGAGAAAAAAGGCGAGTCAGGAATACGAACCCACACGCAAACTTACGTGCCTGTTCAGGATAACATTGCCGTTCACTGCCGTCAGCCTTGTGATAGCGCCCTGTTAAACTCGCGGCATACCAATTTACGTCCTCCACCCGCATGGCCGCGCCTGAATCCCACCGCCTCACCCGCCAGATCGTGATCGCGATGCTTTCAGGCATCGTGCTGGGCATCATTTTGAATCAACTGGGCGCGGCAGCCTGGATTCAGATGTTCGTGGTCGACGGCCTGCTGCAGGTGGCCGGTTCGGTGTTCGTGGCGGCACTGAAGATGATGGTGGTGCCGCTGGTGTTCGTGTCGCTGGTGGTGGGCGTCACCGCCCTGTCCGATTTGAAAGCGCTGGGGCGCATCGGCATCAAGGCCCTGATGCTGTATCTGGCGACGACCGCAATTGCCGTGACCATCGCCTTGACCCTGGCAGGCGTCGTTGGTCCGGGCCATGGATTCGATGCCGGCACCACCGCCGCCAGCTTCAGCGGCAAGGAAGCGCCGCCGCTCACCCAGGTGCTTATCGGCATGGTGCCGACCAACCCGGTGGCGGCGATGGCCGAAGGCAACATGCTGCAGGTCATCGTGTTCGCACTGCTGTTCGGCATGGCGGTCACGATGTCGGGCGCGCGCGGCAGGCATGTGCTGAACCTGTTCACCGATCTCGATGCCGTAATCATGCACATGGTCGAATGGATCATGCGGCTGGCGCCCTATGGCGTGTTCGCGCTGATCACCCGCACCTTCGCCACCCAGGGACTCGATCTGCTGCTGCCGCTGGCAGCCTATTTCCTGACGCTGACCGCCGCGCTGGCGCTCCAGATGTTCGGTACCTATCCGTTGCTGCTGCGCGTGCTGGGCTCGCTCAACCCGATCACCTTTTTGAAGAAGATGCGCGACCCGGCGGCATTCGCGTTTTCCACCGCCAGCTCCGGCGCGACGATTCCGGTCACGCTGCATACGGTGGAACACAAGATGGGGGTGAAGAACAGCGTCGCCTCGTTCACCGTGCCGATGGGCGCGACGATCAACATGGATGGCACTGCGATGATGCAGGGCGTGGCCACGGTGTTCATCGCCAACGTCTACGGCATCGACCTGTCGATGACCGATTACCTGCTGGTGGTACTGACCGCAACGCTGGCCTCGGTCGGCACCGCGGGCGTGCCCGGTGTCGGCCTCGTCACGCTGACCATGGTGCTGGGCCAGGTCGGCCTGCCGGCCGAGGGCGTCGCGCTGATCATCGGCGTCGACCGCCTGCTCGACATGCTGCGCACCGTGTGCAACGTCACCGGCGACTGCGCGGTGAGCTGCATCATTGCCAAAAGTGAACAGTCCTTCGACCAGGCCGTGTTCGACAATCCCGACGCCGGTTCGGTCGAATCCGCCACCCGCCACGCCATTCCAACGCCACCCACGCCCTGAACCATGCTCTATCCGCTGATCCGCCCCGCCCTGTTCACACTCGATCCTGAAACTGCGCATGGCGCCACGCTTGCCAGCCTCGATGTCGCCCATGCGCTGGGCCTGCTGAAGCTGCTGCCGCGCGCACAAGGCACACCCGTGCGCGTGATGGGCATCGATTTTCCCAATGCAATCGGCCTGGCTGCCGGACTCGACAAGGATGGCGCGCATATCAGGGCGCTGGCCGACCTCGGCTTCGGCTTCATCGAAATCGGCACGGTGACGCCGCGCCCACAATCCGGCAACCCGAAGCCGCGTTTGTTCCGCCTGCCCCAGGCCGAGGCCCTCATCAACCGCATGGGCTTCAACAACCGGGGCGTCGACAATCTGGTGAAAAATGTCGAAGCCAGCGGCTTCAAGGGCGTGCTCGGCATCAACATCGGCAAGAACAAGGACACGCCGAACGAACACGCGGTGGATGATTACCTGGCCTGTCTCGATACCGTCTACGCGCACGCCAGCTACGTCACGGTGAACATCTCCTCGCCCAACACGCAGAACCTGCGCGAACTGCAAAAGGACGAGGCGCTCGATGCGCTGTTGTCGGCCATCAAGTTGCGCCAGTCCGCACTGGCCCAACAGCACGGGAAATACGTGCCGATTGCGCTGAAAATTGCGCCTGACCTCGACGATGTGCAGATCGCCGCAATTGCCGCACTGTTGATGATGCACCGCATCGATGCGGTGATCGCCACCAACACCACCATCGCGCGCGATGCCGTCGCCGGTCTGCCGAATGCAAACGAAACCGGCGGCCTCTCGGGTGCGCCGGTGCGCGCAGCCTCCACGCGGGTGGTCACTGCCCTGGCACATCATCTGAAAAACGAGGTGCCGATCATCGGCGTCGGCGGAATCCTGTCGGGCGCCGACGCGCAGGAAAAGATCGCCGCCGGGGCCTCGCTGGTGCAGCTGTATTCCGGACTGATTTACCGCGGCCCGGATCTGGTGCGCGAATGCGTGAAGCGGCTCGCCTGATGCGAAACGGGTTCGGACTTGGCCTCATCCTGGCAATGCTGGCCTGGGGGTCAGCGCATGCTGTCCCACCCGACAGCGCCATGATCACCCACTTTCCCCAACCCGGCCTCACTGCCGACCAGTTGGGCATCGTCGTCAACGACGACGACCCCGACAGCGTTGCCATTGCCGCCTACTACCAGGACAAGCGCGGGATCCCTGACGCCAACCTGATCCACGTACGCTTCAAGCCGGGGCGCAGCACGCTCTCGCGCGAAGAGTTCACCAACCTCAAACGCCGGGTCGATCGCACCACCCCGCGCGAAGTCCAGGCCTATGCACTAACCTGGGCCCAGCCCTACCGGGTGGACTGCATGTCGATCACCTCCGCGTTCGCGTTTGGTTTTGACCCTGCCTTCTGCGCCAGCAACTGCCAGCCGACCCGGCCCAGTCCCTACTTCAACAGCAACGTGGCGCAGCCCTACGCCAGCTACAAAATCCGCCCCACCATGAGCCTGGCTGCAGCCAGCGTGGACGAGGCGAAGAAACTCATCGACCGCGGCGTGGCGTCCGATGGCAGCAACCCGGCGGGCACCGCCTATCTCCTCAGCACCACCGACAAGGCGCGCAACGTCCGCGCCGCCGGATACGATCTGCTGCGTGCCCGCATGGACCGCATCATCCCGACCGAAATCATCCAGGCCAACGCGCTGGTGCAGAAACACGATGTGATGTTTTATTTCACCGGTCTCACCCATGTGGCCGCGCTCGACAGCAACACCTTTCTGCCCGGCGCCATGGCCGACCACCTCACCTCAGCGGGCGGCCAGCTTTTTGGCGGCTCGCAGATGAGCAGCCTGCTCTGGCTGGAAGCCGGTGCCACCGGCAGCTACGGCGCAGTGGTCGAGCCGTGTAATTTCCAGGCCAAGTTTCCGCTTCCCGGCGTTGCCATGGCGCATTATCTGCAGGGTGAAACCCTGATCGAAGCCTACTGGAAAAGCGTGCAGATGCCGGGGCAGGGCCTGTTCATCGGCGAGCCGCTGGCGCGGCCGTTTGCCGGCGTCACGTTCAATGTCCGTGAAGGCGGCACCACCATCGAAGCGCGCCTGCTTGCACCCGGGCTGTACGATGTACAGGCCGCGCCGTCGATGATGGGACCGTATCGCACTGTCGGGCGCATGCCGGTTGGCTGGGGCACACGCGAACTCAAACTGGACAGGATTCCGCCGGCGTACTATCGCTTCGAGCGGCGCGCCGAACTTTCTCCCCCGCAATAAACCTGTGTTTGTTCCGCGCGCCGCTGCATTTGTCTAAGCTGCAGAATACCCATCCTTCGAGGGCTCACCATGCACATCGGCATACCCAGGGAAATCAAGAACCACGAATACCGGGTGGCGCTCACCCCCGAAGGTGCGCGTGAACTGATCGAGTCAGGCCATACGGTCAGCATCGAAAGCGGGGCCGGGGCAGCGGTCGGCTTCGGCGACGACGCCTATCGCGCCGTCGGAGCAACCATCGTCGCCAC
>JBFHXL010000162.1:0-4867 GCA_041599035.1 Thiobacillus sp.
AACTCGTCGTTATCTCCAAAAACATCCAACAACGAAAACCCCCTCCAACCACGTTAAAATGCCGCTTTCCCGAAAAGCTGCCTATCTGCCGTGAAACCCACCTTTCAGGACATCATTCTCACCCTGCAGCGTTACTGGGCCGAGCGCGGTTGCGCGCTGCTGCAGTCTTACGACATGGAGGTCGGCGCCGGCACCTCGCACACCGCGACTTTTCTGCGCGCTTTGGGTCCGGAGCCGTGGAAGGCCGCCTACGTGCAGCCGAGCCGCCGCCCGAAGGACGGCCGGTATGGCGACAACCCGAATCGCCTGCAGCATTACTACCAGTTCCAGGTGGTATTGAAGCCGGCGCCGGCGGATATTCTGGAGCTGTATCTCGGTTCGCTCGAAGCGCTGGGGTTCGATCTGAAAAAGAACGACGTGCGCTTCGTCGAGGACGACTGGGAAAACCCCACGCTGGGCGCCTGGGGACTGGGCTGGGAGGTGTGGCTGAACGGCATGGAGGTGACGCAGTTCACCTATTTCCAGCAGGTCGGCGGCATCGACTGCAAGCCGATCACCGGCGAAATCACCTATGGCCTGGAGCGCCTGGCGATGTATCTGCAGGGCGTGGAAAGCGTGTTCGACCTGGTGTGGACCGAAGGCCTGACCTACCGTGACGTGTATCACCAGAATGAGGTCGAGCAATCGACCTACAACTTCGAGCATAGCGACGTTGATTTTTTGCTCACCGCGTTTGCCGCGCACGAAAAGACCGCGCAGGAACTGATGGCGGCGCAGTTGGCGCTGCCGGGGTATGAGCAGGTGCTGAAGGCCGCACACACCTTCAACCTGCTCGACGCACGCGGCGCGATTTCGGTGACCGAACGTGCGGCTTATATTGGCCGTATCCGCAACCTGGCGCGCGCGGTGGCGAAAAGCTACCTCGATAGCCGCGCGCGGCTTGGCTTCCCGATGGCGCCGAAGGATTGGGCGGACGAAGTGACGGCGCAGATCGAAAAACAGACTGAAAAGAAGGCGGCAGCATGAGCGCTCAGAATTTACTGATTGAACTCTTCGTTGAAGAGCTGCCGCCCAAGGCGCTGAAGAAGCTGGGCGAGTCGTTTGCCGCATCGCTGGCCGAAAGCCTCGTTGCGCAGGGCCTTGCCGATGCAAAGGCCGCCGTGACCGACTTCGCCACGCCGCGCCGTTTGGGTGTGCGGGTCGAGGCTGTGTTGGCATGTGCCGCCGACAAGCCGGTGTCGACCAAGCTGATGCCGGTGAGTGTGGGGCTGGATGCCGAGGGCAAGGCCACGCCGGCTTTGTTGAAGCGTTTGGCTGCGCTGGGCGCCGACGAATCGGCCGTGGGCACACTGCGTCGTGCGGCGGACGGCAAGAACGAAGCGCTGTTCCACGACAGCATCGCCCCCGGCACCACGCTGGCCGACGGCCTGCCGCGCGCGCTGGAAGCGGCGATGGCAAAGCTGCCGATTCCGAAAGTGATGACGTATCAGCTGGCCGATGGCTGGAGTACGGTCAATTTCGTACGCCCGGTGCATGGGCTGGTGGCGCTGCATGGTGCGGACGTGGTGCCGATGTCGGTGCTGGGCTTGCAGGCGGGGCGCGAGACGCAGGGCCATCGCTTCGAGGCGCGCGTGAATCCGGTGGTGATCGCCTCGGCCGACAGCTACGCCGTACAGATGCAGGACGACGGCGCCGTGATCGCCCGCTTTGCCGAGCGCCGTGCCGAGATCGTGCGCCAGCTGCAGGCCGCCGCTGCGCCGTCGGGCCTGCAGCCGATCGATGACGACGCGCTGCTGGATGAGGTGACCGCGCTGGTCGAACGTCCCAACGTACTGGTCGGCCAGTTTGATGCGGCCTTCCTCGAAGTGCCGCAGGAATGCCTGATCCTGACGATGAAGGCGAACCAGAAATATTTCCCGCTGCTGGATCAAAGCGGCAAGCTCACCAACCAGTTCCTGATCGTCTCCAACATTTCGCCGGACGATGCGTCGGCAGTGATCGGCGGCAACGAAAGGGTCGTTCGCCCGCGTCTCGCCGACGCCAAGTTCTTCTTCGACCAGGATCGCAAGAAGACACTCGAATCGCGCGTGCCGGGTCTGGCCAAGGTGGTGTACCACAACAAGCTCGGCACCCAGGGCGAGCGGGTGGAGCGGGTGCGGGCGATCGCGCGCTGGGTGGCTAAGCAGGTCGGGGCGGATGTCGCGGCATCCGACCGCGCCGCGCTGCTGGCCAAGGCTGATCTCTTGACCGACATGGTCGGCGAATTCCCGGAACTGCAGGGCATCATGGGCGGCTATTACGCGCGCCACGATGGCGAGGATGAAAGCGTGGCGCAAGCCATTGCCGACCAGTATCTGGTGCGGCGCGATGAAACCGAGGCGGTCACCAACCTTGTCAGCGAAGTGCTGCAGATCGCCGACCGCATGGAAACGCTGGTGGGCATCTGGGGAATTGGCTTGAAGCCGACCGGCGACAAGGATCCGTTCGCGCTGCGCCGCCATGCCTTGTCGGTGATCAAGTCGTTCCAGTTGCTGGATCTGCATGCGGGCGCCGCAGGCCTGAAACTGAAGCTCGACGACCTGATCGAACATGCGCTGTCGGTCTTTCCGGCCGGCCTGCTGGCCGACAACGTCGCCGAAGAACTCAAGCTGTTCATTTACGAGCGCAATGCCAACCAGTTGGCGCCGCACTTTGGCGCCGAGGCCATTGCCGCGGTGTTCGCCAGCTATCCGCCGCTGCCGGAAATCGGCAAGCGCCTCGCCGCGGTGCGCGAGTTTGCCTCGCTGCCGGAGTCGCCGAGTCTTGCCGCGGCCAATAAGCGCGTCGGCAATATCCTGAAAAAGGCCGAAGGCGAAGTCGGCAATGCGGCTGACCCCGCGCGCTTTGTCGAGGCCGCCGAGACCGCGCTGTTTTCTGCGCTCAGCAAGATCGCGCCCCAGGCCGATGCCGCGTTTGCGTCTGGAGACTACACCGCCTCGCTGCAGGCGCTGGCCGCCCTGCGGGCGCCGGTCGATGCCTTCTTCGACAGCGTGATGGTCAATGCCGATGATCCCGCGCTGAAAGCCAACCGTCTGGCGCTGCTCAAGCAGCTGCACCAGACCATGAACCGGGTTGCTGACATCTCCCGCCTGGCCGCCTAAACTGCGCAAATGAGCCTTATCATTCTCGACCGCGACGGTGTCATCAATATCGACTCCGTCCAGTTCATCAAGTCGCCGGACGAATGGAAACCCATTCCCGGCAGCCTGGAAGCGATTGCGCGGCTGACGCGCGAGGGCTGGCGTGTGGTGGTGGCGACCAACCAGTCGGGGCTGGCGCGCGGCCTGTTCGAGATGGCGACGCTGAATGCGATCCACGCCAAGATGCACAAGGCGGTAACGCAGGCGGGCGGGCGCATCGAGGCGGTGTTCTATTGTCCGCATGCGGCCGACATGGAATGCGAATGCCGCAAGCCCAGGACCGGGATGTTCAATGAAATTGCCACCCGTTATGGCCGGGATCTGAGCAACGTGCCTGCGATCGGCGACTCCCTGCGCGACCTGCAGGCAGCGGCCAGCGTGGGCGCCCGGCCATTCCTGGTGAGGACGGGCAAGGGTGAAAAAACCCTGATGGCCGGAGGTCTGCCCGAGAATACGCCGGTGTTTGCCGATTTGAGCGAGGCCGTCGATCACCTGCTTGCGGCACTGGCATGAACCTGGTCCGCTCGGTGATTTTTGCGGTCCTGCAGACCGCGCTGACGATCCTGTTCAGCGTCGTCGCGCTGTTCAGTTTTCCGTTTTCGGCGCATGCGCGCTACCGGATGATCACGGGCTACAACCACACGGTGATCTGGCTGGCGCGTCGGGTGCTCGGCATTCAGTATGTGATCCGGGGGGCTGAAAACCTGCCGTCCCGACCTGCCGTCATTCTCGCCAAGCATCAATCGGCCTGGGAAACGGTCGCGTTCCTGTGCCTGTTTCCGCCCGTCTCGCCGGTGATCAAGCGGGAACTGCTGCAGGTGCCTTTTTTTGGCTGGGCGTTCCGGATGCTCTCCCCGATTGCCATCGACCGTGGTGCCGGGCGCGAAGCGCTGAAGCAGATCATCAGCCAGGGCCAGGAAAAACTGGCGCAGGGGTTCTGGGTGCTGGTGTTTCCCGAAGGCACACGCGTCGCGCCCGGCGAAAAAGGCCGCTATGGCAACGGCGGCGCACGTCTGGCGGTGGAAGCCGGTGCGCCCATCGTGCCGATGGCGCACAACGCCGGCGAGGTGTGGCCGAAAAATGCCTTCATCAAGCGGCCCGGAACCATCACCATCAGCATCGGGCCGGCGCTGGATTGCACCGGAAAAAGTGCCGCCGAACTCACGCGCACGGTGGAGGCCTGGATCGAGGACGAAATGACGAGGCTGCCCCCTGCTGCCGCGCACTAATACCGGCATCCTGCAGATTGGCGATGCGGCCGTCCCCTACCAGTTGCGGCGCTCGCGCCGCCGCCGCACGCTGGGACTGACGGTCACGACGAGCGAGGTGCGCATCCATGCCCCAAGCTGGACGCCGCGCGCCGAAATCGAATGCTATGTGCGGCAGCAGCACGACTGGCTGAACCGTGCCTGGACGCGCATGCAGGCGCAGGCGAGGCAGGTCGACACCCCGCCCGCGAACGAGCTGCGCTATCTCGGCCGTGTGCTCAGGCTGGAAACTCGGGCTTCCCTGTTTGTCGATATTCTGCGTGACGGCGACACCCTGCGCGTGCACGCGCCGCCGGATGCAGATACGGATGCGCTGATCCGCGCCTGGCTGCAGGCGCGCGCCGAACGGCTGCTGGCCTGGAGGCTCGCGCGCATCGCGCGGAAACTGGGGCGCGCGCCCGGCCGTTTCGCCCTGTCCAA
>JBFHXL010000163.1:0-4863 GCA_041599035.1 Thiobacillus sp.
CTTCTACGCTGTGCTCGGCGGGATGAAGGGCATCACCTACACCCAGGTCGCGCAATACTGCGTGTTGATCTTTGCCTACACCATTCCGGCGGTATTCATCTCGCTGCAGCTCACCGGCAATCCGCTGCCGCAACTGGGCCTGGGCAGCACGATGGGCGACATGGGCTTCCTGCCGAAACTGGACAAGGTCGTCACCGATCTCGGTTTCGCCAAGTACACCTCGGGCGACAAGAGCATGATTGACGTGTTCGCCATCACGCTGGCGCTGATGGCGGGCACCGCCGGCCTGCCGCACGTGATCGTGCGTTTCTTCACCGTACCCAAGGTGCATGACGCGCGGATCTCGGCTGGTTGGGCGCTGATCTTCATCGCCATCCTCTACACCACGGCACCGGCCGTGGGCGCCATGGCACGCTACAACCTGCACACCACGGTGAACAGCGCGCTGGCCACCGGCGGCGACGTCTTCGCCCCCGAGGCCAGCCTCGAAGGCGAGGCCCGTCCCGGCTGGATGAAGCGCTGGGAAGCCACCGGCCTGATCCGCTGGGATGACAAGAACGGCGACGGCCGCATCCAGTATTACAACGAGAAGAGCAAGGACGAGGCCTTTATGGCCAAGGCCGAGGCTGCCGGCTGGAAAGGCAACGAACTCGGCGCCAAGGCCAAGGATGGCAGCTTCGAAGGCAAGGTCGACCGCGACATCATGGTGCTGGCCAACCCCGAGATTGCCGGCCTGCCTGACTGGGTGATCGCGCTGGTCGCCGCCGGCGGTATCGCGGCGGCACTGTCGACCGCCGCCGGCCTGCTGCTGGTGATCTCCTCGTCGATCTCGCACGACCTGCTCAAGGGCGTGTTTGCGCGGAACATCTCCGAAAAAGGCGAACTGATGGCCGGCCGTATCGCCGCCGCCGTGGCGGTGATGGTGGCCGGTTATCTCGGCTACAACCCGCCCGGCTTCGTCGCGGAGGTGGTGGCCTTTGCCTTCGGCCTGGCGTGCGCGTCGCTGTTCCCCACCATCGTGCTCGGCATCTTCAACAAGAAGATGAACAAGGAAGGCGCCATCGCCGGCATGCTGACCGGCCTCGTCTTCACCCTGGGCTACATCGTCTACTTCAAGGGTATCTTCATCGAGCCGATGGCCAAGAACGAAGCGGCCAACTGGCTGTTCGGGATTTCGCCTGAAGGCATCGGCGTCGTGGGTGCGATCCTGAACGTGATCGTGGCCTACATTGTCGGCAAGATGACTGCACCGTGCCCGGATCACATCCAGCATCTGGTGGAAGACATCCGCTACCCACGGGGTGCGGGAACGGCCCAGGCGCACTGATCCAGCTTCGCTGAAACGATCGACCCCCGCTGCGGCGGGGGTCTTTTTTTGTTCAAACAGGCCGGCTCTGGCGTTGCCAGTTGTGTTCCAGCGTTTTCAGGTCGCGATAGCAGGCCGACCGATGTGAGGCAAGAAGCGGCTGCAGCGCCAGAAACAGTTCGGCCGTCGCCAGCGCATCGGCCAGTGCGTTGTGGCGGGCGTAGTTGCCGATCCCGAACACGGCCATCCAGTCATCCAGTGCGCGGGTGTGGCGGGCGATACGCGGATGCAGCGCGGGCGCGATATAAGCAAGATCGGCCCAGGCATGCTCGAACTTGATCCCGAGAAAGGTCTTCAGGGCGCGGTTGATCATGGACTGGTCGAATGCGACGTGAAAGGCGATGAGCGGGGCTTTTCCCAGGTATTCCAGAAACGTGAGCAAGGCATCCGCCGGCGGTGTGCCTGCGCGTTGAACGGTGCCGCCGATGCCGTGGATCAGGATGTTGTCCCTGGCGCTGGCTTGTGTTTGCTGCAGCACGATTTCGAGGCTGTCGTTCAAGTCGATGCGGCCATGGGTCACGGCGACGGCGCCGATGGCGATGAGACGGTCGCGGGCGGTGTCAAGGCCGCTGCTCTCCACGTCCACCACCACGTAACGGCTTGCCTGAATGGGCTGGTCGAGGGGCGGCGCGGGTAGCGCCTGCCAGGCGGCCAGGCGTTCAGCCTGCTGCGGCGTGAGTTCGGGTTTGGGCGGGAAGAGCCCGTGCAACCAGCTCATACCTGATAGTCCAGCCCCAGCTTGGTTTGCAGCTTGCGCGCCTGGCGGAAGACCTCTTTCAATATTCGGCGGTCGAGCGTGTTGAGGGTGTCGGGGTCGACCCGGTTGGTGAGCGGTTTGCCCGCTTCGTTCTGCTCGTGATGCAGGCGCAGGCGCAGCAACTGGATGAACAGGAAGGCATCGCAGTAGGCGTCGATGTCCTGTTTCTGAATGTGCAGTGGTGCGGCAATTTCGCGTAGACGTTCGACCGTGTTGGTTTGCGCGCCGCCCACCGCCAGACTGAAAATGCGTGCGGCATCAACAAACGGCGTGATGCCGTTGAGCTTGAGATCGACCGTGTGATCGTCGCCGGTGACAAAGTCGCGCACCATGCCCAGCGGCGGGCGGTTGCGCAGCGCGTTGACCGCGAGCTGGTGCAGGAAGCGCGAGTTCTTCGGCGCAGCCTGTTGCAGCCACTCGCGCAGCGCGGTGCCCAGATGGTCGGCGCCATACAGCGGGCGAAAGTCGAAGAAGATGGTCGAGTGCAGCAGGTCCATCGGCGCACCGTGGTAAATCCAGTTGTCGAAGGTGGCCTGCCATTCTTCCAGCGACAGGCACCACTTCGGGTTCGACGCCATGACGAAGCCATTGCACAGCGGAAAGCCGCAGGCATCGAGGGCATCATTGATGCGCTTGGCAAACGGCAGCAGCACCTCGCGCAATGCAGCCGGATTCTGGCCAGCTTTAGGCGCGAAGATGATGCCGTTGTCCTGGTCGGTATTCAGTGTCTGCTCGAAGCGGCCTTCGGAACCCAGCGCCAGCCAGCAGAATTCGATGTCGTCGATCGGATTGGCCGCAAGTTCCAGCTCGATGATGCGGGTGGTGAGCAGGTCGTTCAGCGTGGTGATGATCTGGGTCAGCTGCTCGGCTGCCACCCCCTGCGCCAGCATGTTGCGGGCAAGCTGCTGGATGTCCTGCGCGCATTGCTTGAGCAGGTCCAGGGTGGCGGCATGGCGGATGGCATTGCTGATCCGGCTCAGGCCCACGCGCTGCAGATTAAACAGGTCCTTTTCCGACACCACGCCGATCAGTTTGCCGTGGTCGGTCACCAGCACATGACGGATGCCCTGCTTCGCCATCGCCAGCGCCGCTTCATGCGCAGGGGCATGCGGCGGCAGCGTGGTGAGATTCGTGCTCATGATGCCGATGACCGGCTGATCAAGATCGGCGCCGGCCAGCACGACGCGGCCCAACACATCGTGCAGGGTGAGGATGCCCTTGGGCAGACCGTTTTCCACCGCCACCATGGCGCCGACGCCATGATCCTGCATGGCCTGCAAGGCTTGTCTGATCGCGTCGTCCGGCGAACAGGTCACCGGTTCGCGCCGGATGACGGCCGCCAGAGTGCTGCTCATCGATTGCTGTTCCGCGCTGGCCTTGGAATAGCCCGCCTGGATCAGGTGCTGGGACTGTTCGAGCAGGTTGGCGATGCGGCGGGTGCAGAAATCGTAAAACGCCGCGCTTGATTGGGTGAGGTGCAGAAAATCCGCTGCCGAGACGAGGTAGCAGAACACGTCGCTGCCGGCGCGGTAGACGCTGGTGACGGGACGGTTGGCGAGCAGTGCGCCGAGCGGAAAACATTCCCCTTCGCTGAGCTCGAGCCAGGCGGGCGCATCCGGCGTCTGGCTGGTGATCTGTTCGCCCTGCACCACGCCCTGCTTGATGATGAAAAACGCGACGGGATCGTTCTGCTCGGGTGAGAGAAGCGCTTCCCCCTTGGCGAAATATGCCAGCGTGGCATGCTGTGCCAGCCACAGGACATGTTCGCTTTCCATCTGGTCGAACGGCGCAAACTGGCGCAAATGATCGGCAGTGGCCTGAATCAGCGAATTGGACGCCTCTGACATGGATTTCCTTTTTGTGCCGTCGTGGGTTCGGAAACCATTATGGTCAGGTGGCGGAGTGTTCGGCAAGCTGTGACCTGGACGATGTGTGGAATCCAGGCATAAAAAAAGCCCCGCCGAAGCAGGGCTTTTGAACTGCGTGAGAAGAGCAACAGTTACATCATGCCGCCCATGCCACCCATCCCGCCCATGTCACCCATGCCGCCGCCCATGCCGCCAGCGGGCTGCTTGTCGTCCGGCAGGTCGGTGACCATGCAGTCGGTCGTCAGCATCAGGCTGGCGATCGAGGCTGCATTCTGCAATGCAACGCGGGTCACCTTGGTGGGGTCGAGCACGCCCATTTTCACCATGTCGCCGTATTCGCCATTGCCGGCGTTGTAGCCAAAGTTGCCTTTGCCTTCCAGCACCTTGTTGACCACGACGGAAGCTTCTTCGCCGCAGTTCTTGACGATCTGGCGCAGCGGCTCTTCGATCGCACGCAGCACAATCTTCACGCCGGCATCCTGGTCGTGGTTGTCACCCTTGAGGTCCTTGATCGAGGAGCGGGCACGCAGCAGGGCCACGCCGCCGCCGGGGACGATGCCTTCTTCCACCGCAGCGCGGGTGGCGTGCAGCGCATCTTCGACGCGCGCCTTCTTCTCTTTCATTTCGACCTCGGTTGCAGCGCCAACCTTGATGATGGCGACACCACCGGCCAGCTTGGCCTTGCGCTCCTGCAGCTTTTCCTTGTCGTAATCGGAGGTCACTTCGTCGATCTGCTTGTTGATCTGGGCGATGCGGCCCTTGATCGCACCAGCGTCACCGGCGCCATCGATGATGATGGTGTTGTCCTTGCCGACCTCGATGCGCTTGGCGCGGCCGAGTTCTGCCAGGGTGGCTTTTTCCAGCGAGAGGCC
>JBFHXL010000164.1:0-4858 GCA_041599035.1 Thiobacillus sp.
TGATGTGGGTCTGAATGGTATGGTTGATGCCGGCTGGAAACACTTCCTCTTATTCCCGCATAGAAAACTTCGATTGAATTTACGCGATTGAACGTGGCGGCGCCAGGCCCTTCGGGGTAACATTCCAGAGGTTAATCCGGGCTGAAACCGGTTACCTGGGAGGACGCAAAGCCTCGAATCCCAGGTAATTCAAAATGGCTTTGCATCCATCGGATGGAGAAAACAATGACGGAGCATGTTGCGACCAACGAGACCATACTCGTGGTGGGCGGCGGGATTTCCGGCATGACCGCTGCACTTGAAGCGGCCGAAACCGGCAAGAACGTTGTCCTGGTAGAGAAAAATCCGGCACTGGGCGGGCGCACTTCCCAGCTGTATCGCTACTTTCCCAAGCTATGCCACCCCATCTGCGGGCTGGAAATCAACCAGCGTCGCCTCAAGGGCAACCCGCGCGTGCGCCTGTTGACGATGGCTGAAGTCAGCGGCATCGAAGGCAGTGCGGGCGACTATACCGCCACCATCAAGATCCGGCCGCGCTACGTGAACGAGAACTGCACCGCGTGCGGCGACTGTGCGAACGCCGTCGAGACGATGGTGGACGACCCCTTCAATTACAACCTCGGTCAGCACAAGGCTGCGTTCCTGCCGAATGCGATGGCTTACCCGCAGCGCTATGTGCTGGACCCGGCGATCATCGGTACGCCGGATGCCGACAAGGCCAAGGCCGCGTGCAAATACGGCGCGATCGATCTCGACATGAAAGAAGAGACGATCGAGGTCAAGGCCGGTGCGGTGGTCTGGGCAACCGGCTGGCAGCCTTACGACGCGGCCAAGATTCAGCCTTACGGCTATGGCCGCTTCAAGAACGTCATCACCAGCGTCGAATTCGAGCGCCTGGCCGACATTCACGGCCCCACCGGCGGCAAGATCCTGCGCCCCGGCGACGGCAAGGAGGCGAAGAACATTGCCTTCATCCAGTGCGCCGGTTCACGCGACGAAAACCATCTGCGCCACTGCTCGCGCATCTGCTGCATGGCGTCGCTGAAGCAGACCCATTACGTACGCGAGAAATATCCGGAAGACGGCACGTCGACCATCTACTACATCGACATCCGTGCGATCGACCGCTTCGAAGATTTCTATCAAAAAGTGCAGGCCGACACCTCGGTGAACTTCATCAAGTCCAAGGTGGCCAAGATCACCGAAGACGAGCATGGCAACCCGGTGTGCTGGGGCGTCAACACCGAAGGGTACAAGCGCTACACCACGACGCATGATCTGGTGGTGCTGGCGGTGGGCATGGAGCCCTCGGTCAAGGGTGTCAATATCCCGGGCCACATCGTCGCTGACTCCAGCGGCTTCATCGAAGCCGACCCGGCCAACGGCGCCGTGTTCGGCGCAGGCTGCGCCTCGAATGCGCTGGACGTGAACCGTGCGGTGCAATCGGCGACAGCGGCAGCATTGCGAGCCATCCAGGTCGTGAACAAAGTAGCAAAGGCGGAGGCTTAACATGGCAGACATCAAAGTTGCAGCGTATATCTGCAAGGGCTGCGGCCTGGGCGAGCGTCTGGACACGGACGCGCTGGTCAAGATTGCCCAGAAGGACGGCAAGGTGCCGCTGGCGAAATCGCATGATTTCCTGTGCAACGCCGACGGCGTGGCAATGATCAAGAACGACATCGCCAACGAGGGCGTGACCCACGTCATGATCGGCGCCTGTTCGCGCCGTGCCAAGACCGAAGCGTTTTTCTTCCCGGAAAATGCCGTGGCACGCGCCAACCTGCGTGAAGGCGTGATCTGGATTCGTCCGGATGACGAAGAGTCACGTGAGACCACCCAGGAAATGGCGGAAGACTACATCCGCATGGGCTGCGCCGAAGTGAAGGCGATGACCGCGCCCGGCGGCAATCCCAACACCGGCAGCAGCAAGACCCTGCTGGTGGTGGGCGGCGGCGTGACCGGCATGACGACGGCGATCGAAGCGTCGAAAACCGGCTATTCGGTGGTGCTGGTCGAAAAGTCCGGCGCACTCGGCGGCTGGGGCGCCAAACTCTACAAGCGCGTGCCGGTGCACGAGCCGTTCAAGTCGCCTGCCGACACCGGCGTGGGCGATCTGGTCGCGCAGGTGCAGGCCGACAGCAACATCAAGGTATATCTGAACGCGACGCTGGCCAAGACCGACGGCGCACCGGGACGCTTTGTGGTCGACATCGCCACCGAATCAGGCGCGACCCACTCTGAAGACATCGGGGCCATCGTTCAGGCAACCGGCTTTACCCTGTACGACATGAACAAGCTGCCGGAACTCGGCGGCGGCAAATCGGCCAACGTGGTCGACCAGGCCGGCCTCGAAGCGCTGGCGCAGGAAGCCGCAGGCAAGGATGGCGTGATTCGTCGTCCGTCCGACGGCCAGCCGGTCAAGTCGGTCGTGTTCGTGCAGTGTGCCGGCCAGCGCGATACCACCGGCAAGCATCTGTCGTACTGCTCGGGTTTCTGCTGCAACGCCAGCATCAAGCAGGCGATGTACTTCAAGGACGCGAACCCTGCGGTCGACACCACCATCATCTACACTGACCTGCGCACGCCCGGCAATGGCGAAGACTTCTATCGCAGCGCGCAGGAAAAAGGCGTCATCTTCACCAAGGGCAAGGTGGCCGAAGTCGTGCCCAACGGCGCCACCAGCACGGTGAAATTCCACGACCTGATTCTGGACGACAGCAATGCCGCCATGGTCGACGTCGATCTGGTGGTGCTGGCCACCGGCCAGGTGTCGAATTCGGGCGTGAACATCGATGCAGTCGCCAAGCCAAAGGCCGAGGGTGAGGAGGGCGAAGCGCAAGCCGAAGCCGCGGTGGAAGTGAAGCCGATTTCCATTCTCAATCTGACCTATCGTCAGGGTCCGGACGTGCCGCAGCTGAAGCAGGGTTTCACCGATTCCCACTTCATCTGCTTCCCGTACGAAACCCGCCGGACCGGCATCTACACGGCCGGCCCGGTGCGCCGTCCGATGGACATGGCGCAGGCGCGTGAAGACGCGACCGGCGCCGCCCTGAAGGCGATCCAGGCGCTGGAAAACGCCGAACTCGGCCGCGCCGCGCATCCGCGTTCGGGCGACCTGTCGTTCCCGAAAGTGCGTCTGGAAGGCTGTACCCAGTGCAAACGCTGCACCGTGGAATGCCCGTTCGGCGCCATCGACGAAGATGAAAAGCGTTTCCCGGTATTCAACGAATCGCGCTGCCGCCGCTGCGGCACCTGCATGGGCGCCTGCCCGGTGCGCGTGATCTCGTTCGAGAACTACTCGGTCAACACCGTCGGCGCGCAGATCAAGGCAGTCGACATTCCGGACGAATTCTCGGAAAAGCCGCGCATCCTGATTCTGGCCTGCGAAAACGACGCCTATCCGGCGCTCGACATGGCGGGCATGAGCCACAACGAATACTCGGCCTTCGTGCGCATCATTCCGATCCGCTGCCTGGGTTCGGTCAACACCATCTGGGTGACCGATGCGCTCAACGCCGGCTACGACGGCGTGATGCTGATGGGCTGCAAATCGGGCGACGAATATCAGTGCCACTTCGTCAAGGGCTCCGAACTGGGCCGGGTGCGCATGTCCAAGATCGACGACACGCTGAAGACGCTGAATCTCGAATCCGAGCGCGTGCGCGATCTCGAAGTCGCCATCACCGATATCGAGCGGGTACCCGAGATGATCAACAAATACGCCGCAGAGCTGGTCGCCGTTGGCCCCAGCCCGTTCAAAGGCTTCTAACAGGAGACCCCCATGAGTGCAAATACTGCAGTGGCGGAGAAATACCGTAACAATTTCCTGAAGGAAATCGAAGAACAGGTCGAGATGGGCGACTGGGTGAAGATGTGCATGCAATGCGGCGTCTGCTCCGGTTCCTGTCCGACCAACTTCCAGAGCGCGTGGGAACATCCGCCGCAGGAACTCTTCATGATGATCCGCGCCGGCAAGCGCGAGGAAGTGCTGACCACCACCTCGATGTGGAACTGTACCTCCTGCTACAACTGCATCGTGCGCTGCCCGCGCAAGCTGCCGATCACCCACATCATGCACGGCATCGCCGAATACGCGCACCGCATCGGCATGGCGCCGAAGATGCAGCCGACGCGTTTCTTCAGCGGACTGTTCTGGAAGAACGCGACCCATACCGGGCGCGTCAACGAGCTCAAGCTGTCGATGGGCCTGTATTTCAAGGACGGCTTCGTGCAGGGCATCAAGAACGGCATGGCGATGCAGGCGGTCGCACTGGGCCTGGTCAAGGCCGGGCGTCTGAATGTGATGGAACTGTTCGGCGGCCACAAGTGCAAGGATCAAAAGAAGATCCATGCCATGCTGGCAAAAGCCTACGAAATCGAGCGCAGCCGCAAGACCGCCAAAATGGCGGGCTGAGGAGAGAAATATGGCCAAACATGAATACGCGTTTTACCCCGGTTGTTCGTCGCAGAAAGGCGCTTCCGCATCCAACTACCTGACTTCGGTCGAGTCGATGTGCAAGACGCTCGACGTCAAGCTGACCGAGATCCCCGACTGGAACTGCTGCGGTGCCTCGATCGGCTACGCCGAAGCCGGCGAACTGCCGCGCCACGTGCTGAATGCGCGCAACTTCGCGCTGTCCGAACAGAATCTGCCCGGGCAGGAGATGGTCGCGACCTGCGCCGCCTGCTGGCTGGGCGCGCGCGAAACCCGCGAGCGTCTGACGCACTCCGATACGCTGATGGCGGACACCCGCGAAGCACTGAAGGAAGCCGGTCTCACGATCAACGAGATGCCGGAAATCCGCCACATGGTCGAAGTGCTGATCGAAGACCTCGGCTTCGAGGAAATGGCCAAGCA
>JBFHXL010000165.1:0-4817 GCA_041599035.1 Thiobacillus sp.
CTCGGCGCTAATGAAATCCGAACCAGTCACACGCTTGCAGGCGCCCTGCTCAGCGCCGGAGACTTTCGATGAGCGACCCAGTTGGGTGCCGCTCACCGCTCCGCCAGCGCTCGTGTGACTGGTTTCCACCTTTTTTGGCGCATCTCCCGACTTGCTGCGCAAGGTGGTCGTATCGGTGTAGGCGCTGCCCGTGATGGCGCGGTCCGCACCCGACTCGCCGCCCGTCACATCGATCTCGCGGGTGAGGTCGCTGCCGCTGATCTGGTTCTTCCGCGCTGTCATGCCGAAGCCGGATTTTTGCGGATGCGGCTCGGGCGAAGCGCCGCAGAACGCACCTGCTTCCTCGGCCGCCATGTACTCGGTGCCGGTCACGCGCTTGCAGGTGCCGCTCTCGTCACCGGTCACTTTTTCGCTACGACCCACTTCAGTGCCGGTCACGCGGCCACCCCGGCTGGTGCTGCTGGCACCCACCTTGGCTGCCGACGGTGTTGGCGTCGATGCGCAAAACTGGCCGAACTGTTCGGAGCCGATGTATTCGGTCCCGGTAATCGCACGACAGCTGCCGGACTCATTGCCGGTCACGCTGGCGATGCGCTCGATCTGGTTGCCGCTCACCGGGGTACCGGCCAGCGTGGTGCCGAACTCGACTTTTTGCGGTTCCTTGGGCACCCGGCCACAGGGGCGGCAAGGCGCTGCGTCGCCGCGCCCTTTTTTGGCCCGATCCATGCGGCGCTGCTGCGCAGCCGAAATCGGCTCTGGAACAAACACGGGGCGCGCGTACTCGACACGGGACTCGGCAGGTTCGCTGTGCTGGCAACCGCATGTGGCGGCTGCCGGACTTGCCACGCTGGATGTCGGGATCGAAGCCGGAGTGGCAGCTGGCGCAGGTGAGGCCTGCCCGCTTCGCGCAGCCAGACGTGCCTGGGTGGCGCTGCTGCTGGCCGGGGCGTTACCGCCGGACAGGCCTTTTTTCCCATACAGGGAACGTGCCTGACGGCGGGCGATCGCCGCCTCACTGCCGGTCAGGCGCTCTTTATTGCTGCTTGTCGTCGCTTGGCTCATGGAGTCATTCCTTATGCTTCAGCTGTTAATCGTTGGATCGGATGCATTGAGCATCCACTGATCCAGCCCTTGGGATGAAATATACGGAGGCCAATACATAATTAAAAATGAATAATTCTTATTGTTACCATTTACCCGGGAGTATGATTTGTGCGACCACACCACAAGGAAAACAGCCATGAACATGACGTTTCGGCAACTGCGCCTGCTTGAGGCGGTGGCCCGTAATTCCAGCTTCACCCGTGCCTCCGAGGAACTGCATCTGACCCAGCCCGCGGTGTCCACCCAGATCAAGCAGCTGGAGCAGGAAGTGGGCATGCCGCTGTTCGAGCAAATGGGTAAAAGGATTTATCTGACCGAAGCGGGCAAGGAGGTCTACGCATTCAGCCGCGAGATCGCACAGCAGTTTCGTGACATCGAATCGGTGCTGAACAACATGAAGGGCGTGAAGCACGGGACGCTCTCGCTGACCGTCACCAGCACCGGCAAGTATTTCGCGCCTTATCTGCTGGCCGAATTCGTGAAGCACCATCCGGGAACGCAGGTCCATCTCGAGGTCACCAACCGGGAAGAACTGGTCGCCCAGCTGCATGAAAACATTCCGGACATGGCGATCATGGGCACGCCACCCGGCAACCTTGAACTTGCCGCCCAGGCTTTCATGCAGAATCCTCTGGTCATCATTGCGCGGCCGGACCACCCGCTAGCAAAGATTAACCGCATCCCGCTCGATCGATTGGTGGAAGAGAACTTCATCCTGCGCGAGCGCGGTTCCGGAACCCGTAACGCCGTGGAACGCTTTTTTGAACAGCGCGACCTGAAGCTCAACACCTCTATGGAAATGAGTCGCAACGAGGCGATCAAGCATGCCGTGATGGCCGGCCTTGGACTGGGCATTGTTTCGCTGCATACGTTGGAGTTCGAACTGGCACTGGACCGGATTGCCATTCTCAGTGTCGAAGGCTTTCCAATCATGAAGGAGTGGTATCTGGTCTATCGCAACGGCAAGCGCATGTCGCCCATTGCTCAGGCGTTCCACAATTTCGTGCTGAACGAATCCAGCCAGGTGGTGACCCTGCCCCAGCCACGGTCGGCAAACAAGGCCCGCCGGAGAGCAGCGCGTTCATGAATCGTGGATGACCCACATCGCGTCTGACACCAGACACACCCCTCCATAACGCTTGAGAATTGGGCGGATGGCTTCAATCACCTTAATGGATTGCGTCTCACTGCATGCAATCGTCAACTGGACGTTGCCGAGTCCCTGCAAGTTTTCGTAGCGCACGCCGCGCTCACCGCGCCCGCCCGCACGGGGCACGATCGTGTAACCGACGACACCGATACGGTCAAGTTCGTCAATGACGTTCTCGAGTTCGATTTCCTCAATGACTATTTCAATGCGTTTGACAGGCTTCATGACAACTCCATCCGGTTAGCGTATAAGCCACTGGGCAGCGGCAAAATAGAGCGGGATGCCCACAATGACGTTGAAGGGAAACGTGATGCCCAATGACAATGTCAGAAAAAGTGCCGGGCTCGCCTCGGGAATCGCCAGCCGCATTGCGGGTGGCACGGCGATATAGGAGGCACTTGCCGCCAAAACAGCAACCAGCATCGTGCCACCCACGCCAAACCCAAGCCCCCAATGCCCCACTACAAGCCCGATCGCCGCACCACCCAGCGGCATGGCAATGCCAAAAAGCAGCAGTGACGGCCCCACTTTCCCGAAATCCCCGATACGGCGTGAGGCTTCCATTCCCATATTCAGTAGGAAAAGACTGAGCACCCCCATGAACATGGTGTCGTAAAAGGGCAATATCTTGCTCAACCCGGTGGGCTGCGCGATTGCGCCGATTAGCATGCCGCCCAGTAAAAGCACGACGCTGCCGTTGGTGAACGCATCGTGCACCAGTTCACTGCTGACCCGTTTCTCATGACCGTTTCCCTGCTCCTTGCGCGCCAGGTTTGCAAGAACCAGGCCGATGATGATGGCCGGAGACTCCATGATCGCCAGCATGATCACCGGATAGCTTTCGTAAGGAACCTGAATGGAATCGAGGAAGGCAATTGCGGTAATAAAGGTGCCGGCGCTAACGGAGCCGTAATGGGCCGCGATGGCAGCCGCATTCAATCGATCAATGCGAATCCCCCACGAAAGAATGAAATAGGCGATGACAGGCAAACCGAAACCCAGCCCCAGTGCTGCAACTACCGCACCGATTGCGCCAGCAGGATCAACCTTGGCCAGTTCGATTCCGCCATGAAGGCCAATGCCGACCAGCAGGTAAATCGACAACGCCTTGGAAAGGTCAGCGGGAAACTTCAGATCCGAGCGAATTAACTGAGCAAGAAAACCCAGCGCAAAAAACAGAACCGCCGGGATCAGCATACTGGAAAGACTCAACATGATTGGCCTCAAGAAAGAAGGTCGCCCACTGGCAGACAGCCAACAAATCCTAAGAAGCCTGACCCATAATCAACAGTTAACATTGTTAATAGAAATCATTAATCATTACGTTCTTCACTTTCCTGCCATCCTTCCTGTTCATCCTGGTGGGTGGACCTTTGGTAGAAGCAACCCGCGGCAAGATCAAATTTACCGCGCCGCTGACCGGCATTACCGTCGCGGTGGTAGGCGTGATTCTTAATCTGGCCACTTTTTGCCTGGCACTTTTTGGCCGCACGCTACGATAGAGGCTCCGTTTGCCGGAGCCTTTGATTGGTTTCTGGTCATCGCCGCCAACGCCTTATTCGTCGCACTGTGGAAATACAAGGTAGACATCATGAAAGTGATCGGCGTATGCGCGCTGTTAGGATTAACGTATTCGTTTGTAATGTGAGGACAGCATGGAACCGATTCCCCAACCCCTGAAGCGCTGCAAATGCGCCAACCCGACCGAAAAATGCCCGGATGCGCCGCGCAGCATCAAGGCGAGCGACTTCGATCCCGACAAGGCCCTGGTATTCGATGTGCGCTGCGAGGCCGACTATGCGGCATCCGCCGAAATTATCCCCGGCGCCCTATGGAAGAACCCGGACAAGATCGACGTCTGGGTCGGCGCCCTGCCGCGCACCCTGGACGTGGTGGTCTACTGCGTGCGCGGCGGCAGCATATCGAACAGCGTGGTGGACCGCCTGCAGGCCGAGGGCGTGAAAGCCCGCTATATTGAAGGTGGCATCGAGGCCTGGAAGGCCGCTGGTGGCAAACTTGCCGCGAAGTGACGGGGACGACTCGCCGGTGCTGGCGAAACACGCGCCTGATACAGATATAAAGACCCCGTCATCCTGAATAGTTGACTAATTTACTGGGTTATTATATTGTTCGTCCCACTCATGTTTAACTAAGCGCAAGGACACCATCATGGAACGCGAAATCAACGGCAAAATGGTCGAGACCGACCCCGAAGGCTATCTGGTCAATCTGGAAGACTGGTCAGAGGAACTGGCGGTCGAACTGGCCAAGGAAGACAAGCTGGAACTCGGCGAAAACCACTGGAAGATCATCAACCACATGCGCGAGCAGTTCGCCCAGAACGGCACCGCCCCCAACCTGCGCTTCCTGCAAAAAGGCCTGAAGGAAGAATACGGCGACGAATGGGGTGACAAGAAATTCCTGTTCGAACTGTTCCCGTTTGGCCCCGCCAAGCAGGCAGGCCGCTACGCCGGCACCCCGAAGCCGACCGGCTGCGTGTGAGCGTGGTTGTTGACGCTTCAGCGTCTTTACAACCACGGCCTGCCCCTTGCGGGTAAAGCCA
>JBFHXL010000166.1:0-4784 GCA_041599035.1 Thiobacillus sp.
AGCACCGGCATCTTGCCGCTGGGGCTGATGCTGGCGACTTCTTCCGGCTTGTTGTGCATGTCGACATCGATGATTTCGAAGTCCATGTCCTTTTCGAACAGGACGATGCGGCAGCGGTGGCTGTATGGGCAAGTGCTGCCGGAATACAAGGTCATCATGGCGGGGGCTCCCTCAGGTATGGCGTATTTAGTGCTTTAAACGCCAACAGCCGGACGGCTGTCCGGCTGTTGGCTGGAACGGACTGACCGGGGTCAGTGAACGTCTTTCCAGAACTCTTTCTTCAGGTAGTAGGCCACCACAAAGAAGAACGCCAGGAAAGCCAGAACGATGATCCCGAGTTTCTTGCGCTGGAGTTGGGCGGGCTCGCCCATCCATTCCAGGTAATTGACCAGATCGCCGACCATGGCATCGTATTCGGCCAGGGTGACGCTGCCCGGCTTGGCCAGTTGAAGGCGATCGATCACTTCATGCTCGCCCTCTTTCTTGTAGACCGGCACCATTTCGCCCTGCAGGTCCCACAGCACGTGCGGCATGCCGACCTTGTCGAAGACGACGTTGTTCCAGCCCGTGGCACGGGTGTCGTCACGGTAGAAGCTGCGCAGGTAGGTGTAGAGCCAGTCGGCGCCGCGCGAACGCGAGATCACGGTGAGGTCGGGCGGGGTTGCGCCAAACCAGGCCTTGCCGTCTGCCTTGGTCATGCCGACCGTCATGGTTTCACCCGGCTTTTCAGCTGCAAACAGCAGGTTCTCCTTGATCTGCTCTTCGGTCAGCCCCAGATCCTGCAGCCGCGAGTAGCGCATGTAGCCGGCGCTGTGGCAGTTGAGACAGTAGTTCACGAACATGCGGGCGCCGCGCTGCAGCGACTCCTGGTCGCCCAGGTTGATCGGTGCCTTGTCGAGGTGGACCGTGGCACCGGCTGCAAAAGCCAGGACGGGGGCTGCCGCCAGCAGGAAAAGAAAATTCTTCAAGCGTTTCATTTAGCCAGTCACCCTTTCCGGTTCCGGTTTGGTTTTGTCAATCGAGGTATACCAGGGCATCAGCAGGAAAAACAGGAAGTAGATCACTGAGAAAACCCGGGCAAAAAACGTCGCCACCGGGGAGACCGGCAACAGGCCCAGATAGCCCAGTCCGATGAAGGACACGATGAACAGGGCCAGCATGGTCTTGTAGATCGCACCGCGATAGCGGATCGACTTGACCTTGCTGCGGTCGAGCCAGGGCAGGAAGAACATCAGCACGATCGACATGCCCATTGCTACCACGCCCGGGAACTGCGAACCGAACATCGGCGGCACCGCACGCAGGATCGCGTAGAACGGAGTGAAGTACCACAGCGGCGCAATATGCTGCGGGGTCTTCAGCGGATCGGCTGGAACGAAGTTGTTGGCCTCGAGGAAGTAGCCGCCCATTTCCGGACCGAAGAACACGATCGCCGAGAACACCATCAGGAAGACGATCACGCCGACGATGTCCTTCACCGTGTAATACGGGTGGAAGGGGATGCCATCGAGCGGAATGTGGGTGACCGGGTCCTTGTGCTTCTTGATTTCGACACCGTCCGGGTTGTTGGAGCCGACTTCGTGCAGCGCCACCAGGTGCACCACCACCAGGCCAAGCAGCACCAGCGGCAGGGCGATGACGTGGAAGGCAAAGAAGCGGTTCAGGGTGGCGTCCGAGATCACGTAGTCGCCGCGAATCCAGATCGACAGGTCTTCACCGATGAAGGGCACGGCGGCGAACAGGTTGACGATCACCTGCGCGCCCCAGAACGACATCTGGCCCCACGGCAGCAAATAGCCGAGGAAGGCTTCGGCCATCAGTGCCAGGTAGATCAGCACGCCGAAGATCCAGATCAGCTCGCGCGGCTTGCGATACGAGCCGTACATCAGGCCGCGGAACATGTGCAGATAGACGACGACGAAGAACATCGAGGCGCCGGTGGAGTGCATGTAGCGGATCAGCCAGCCCCAGTCGACGTCGCGCATGATGTACTCGACGGAGGCAAAAGCGAGTTCTGCATCCGGCTTGTAGTTCATGGTGAGGAAGATGCCGGTGACGATCTGCATCACCAGCACCAGCAGCGCCAGCGAGCCGAAGAAGTACCAGAAGTTGAAGTTCTTGGGCGCGTAGTACTCGGACAGGTGCGCCTTGTAGGTTGCGGTGAGGGGGAAACGGTCGTCGACCCAACCCATCACTTTTTGCAGGGCAGACATTATTTAAGCTCCTTTTGCGTCTACACCGATCAGCAACTTGGCGTCGCTGAGGTATTGATGAGGCGGAATCACCAGATTGGTCGGGGCCGGCACGCCTTTGTACACGCGGGCAGCGAGGTCGAACGTCGAACCGTGGCAGGGGCAGAAGAAGCCGCCCGCCCAGTTAGGGCCGAGGTCGGCCGCACCGACGTCCTTGCGATAAGTGGGCGAGCACCCGAGGTGGGTGCAGATGCCGACGGCGACCAGAAATTCCGGCTTGATCGAGCGCGTCGGGTTCTTGCAGTAATCAGGCTGCTGCGGCATGTCGCTGTTGGGATCGGCCAGTTGAGCATCAAGCCCGGGCAGCGCAGCCAGCATTTCCTTGGTGCGGTTGACGATCCACACCGGCTTGCCACGCCATTCGACCGTCAGCAGCATGCCCGGCTCGATCTTGCTGATATCGACTTCAACCGGCGCGCCGGCCGCCTTGGCCCGTGCGCTCGGCATCATGCTCATCACCAGCGGCACGGCTACACCCGCGGCCGCGACCCCACCGACCGCGCTGGTCGCGGCGATCAGGAATCTTCGTTTACTCGTGTCCACTTTTTGCCCTTCGGCTCCCTGGCTCATGTTTACCTAACCTGAACGTGTTGCGATAAAGCCGGCATTCTACCCAATTTGCCCCCCTGACCGGAAGCCCATTCGCGGGATTTTTCGTGAAACCCCTCCCCCTGCGGGCTATAATCGCGTCGTGGCAAAATCAAGCCAAGCCCCTGAATTCAATCATCATGCGCAAACTCTGGTTGCTCTTCGCCCAATCCGCCACGGTGGCTTTGGGCGTGCTGTTCATCATTGCCTTGTTCAAGCCCGACCTGCTGCGCTGGCAGTCGCAACCGCAGCGCCTCACCATCCAGCAAGCGCCGCGTGCAGCGACCACTCCGCTCATCCCCGGCGAGTCCTTTGCCCCCGCTGCGGAAAAAGTCATTCCTTCGGTGGTCAACGTCTTTACCCAGAAACAAGTGCGCAGCCCGACCCACCCGGCGCTGGAAGATCCGGTTTTCCGCTATTTTTTCGGCGACCGCCAGGACGCGCGCCCGCGCCAGGTTTCCAATCTGGGATCGGGCGTGATCGTCAGTTCGAATGGCTATCTGCTCACCAACCAGCATGTCGTCGAAGCCGCCGACGAAATCCAGGTGGCGCTGGCCGATGGCAGGACGGTGCCTGCGCGTGTGGTGGGCACCGACCCCGAAACCGATCTGGCGGTGCTCAAAATCGAGGCCACCGCCCTGCCCGCAATCACCTTCGCCCAGGCTGAAAGCCTCAAGGTCGGCGACTGGGTGCTGGCCATCGGCAACCCGTTCGGCGTCGGCCAGACCGTGACCGCCGGCATCGTCAGCGCGCTCGGGCGCACCCATCTGGGCATCAACACCTTCGAGAATTTCATCCAGACCGACGCCGCCATCAACCCCGGGAACTCGGGCGGCGCGCTGGTCGATGCCGCCGGCAACCTGGTCGGGATCAACAGCGCGATCTATTCGCGTACCGGCGGTTCGCAAGGCATCGGCTTCGCCATTCCGGTCAGCATCGCGCGCCAGGTGATGGAGCAGATCATCAAGTCCGGCAGCGTGACGCGCGGCTGGATCGGGGTCGAGATTCAGGACATGACCCCCGAACTGGCCGAATCATTCAGGCTGAAAAATCCCGAAGGCGCGCTGATTGCCGGGGTGCTGAACGGCGGCCCGGCCGACGCCGGCGGCGTCCGTCCGGGCGACATCCTGGTGGCCGTCAACGGCAAGGCGGTGGTCGATTCGGCCTCGCTGCTGAATCTGATCGCCGACCTGAAGCCCGGCGTCAATGCGCAGCTCAGGGTCGCGCGCAAACAGCAATTGCTGGATTTGAAAATCAAGGTCGGGCGGCGTCCCCTGCAGCGCGTGCAGGATCCGGCGCTGCTGCCCGAACTCAACTAAGACCGGTTCTCCGTTCGAACCGGCGTTGCCGCGTGCAGGCGCGGCAACGCCAATCAGTCCGGCCGCACCTGCGTCAGCACCCGCACCCGGGTGGGATAGGCATAGGCATCCCGTTCCATCGCCGGCAAACGCCAGCGCGCCGCCGTGCGCGCCAACCGCACCAGTGCCGGATCCTGCAGGCGCAGGCTGTTTAGAATCAGCACATCGGATGGCGAATACAGCGCGCCGTCTGCCAGAACCGGCGCGGGCTGCAGGGTGGCCAGCAACGGCCGTGTCTCGTGCTGCCAGCCCGTTTCGCGCCAGAACGCTTGCCAGGCAGTTTGCGCAAACTGCCTGGCCCGAACACGCGATTGCGCATTGCCGGTTGCCGCGGCATGGTCGAGCAACCCCTGCACCACATACGCGTAATCTTCCAGTTCGGCATCCGGCAGCACCTTTCCGCGCGCCACGGATTTCATCAGGCGCCCGTCCCGCGACAGGCGCGTGAGCAGGAACTGCTGCAGGCGGTCGGCCTGCCGGCGATAGGCAGGGTCGAGCGGGATGGCCTGGCTCAACGCCGACAGCGCCAGGCCGTTGAGACCGGCATTCATCTTGTCGTCCCTGGGCAGGCTGCGCGCATCCCGCA
>JBFHXL010000167.1:0-4770 GCA_041599035.1 Thiobacillus sp.
CACCGCGATGTGTTCGTTCAGCTTGTGGATGCTCGCGTTGAGCGGGCCGAACTCGACCACTTCGCGGCAGATGTCGGCGATGAAGCGGCCATCCGAGGTGCCGCCGCTGGTGGACAGTCCGGGCGTGATGCCGACGACTTCGTGGATGGCTTCGCCGAGCCGGTTGCACAGGGTGCCGCGCGGGGTGAGGAAAGTCTTGCCCGACAGCTGCCAGTCGATTTCGAATTCGAGGTTGTGGCTGTCGAGAATTTCGTTCATCGCGTCCATCAGGCCTTCGGCCGTGCTGGCGCTGGAGAAGCGGAAGTTGAACTGGACCTCGACCACGCCGGGGATGACGTTGGTGGCGCCGGTGCCGGCGTGGATGTTGGAAATCTGCCAGGTGGTGGGCGGGAAATAGGCATTGCCCTCGTCCCACATGGTGTCGGCGAGTTCGGCGATCGCCGGCGCCGCCAGATGAATCGGGTTTTTGGCCAGGTGCGGGTAGGCGATGTGGCCCTGCACGCCCTTGATGCGCAGGGTGCCGGACAGGGAGCCGCGACGGCCATTCTTGATGGTGTCGCCGAATTCGGCCGCGCTGGTGGGCTCGCCGACGATGCAATAGTCGAGCATTTCGCCGCGTGCCTTCAGGGCCTCGACCACGCGTACCGTACCGTCGGTGGCGGGGCCTTCTTCGTCCGAGGTGAGCAGAAAGGCGATCGAGCCGGCGTGGTCGGGATGGTCGGCAATGAAGCGTTCGGTCGCAGTGACGAATGCCGCATCGGACGCTTTCATGTCGGCCGCACCACGGGCGTACAAGCGGCCGTCACGGATGGTCGGTTCAAAGGGTGCGGACAGCCATTGCTCGAGCGGTCCGGTCGGCACCACATCGGTATGGCCGGCAAAGCAGACCACCGGCGCCTTGGTTCCCTTGCGCGCCCACAGGTTGTCGACGCCGTTGTGATTCATGCGCTCGACATGAAAGCCGAGTTTCTGCAGACGCGCGGCGATGATGTCCTGGCAGCCGGCGTCGTCGGGCGTCAGCGAGGGGCACTTGAGCAGTTCGACGGCGAGCGCCAGGGTTTCGCTGCTTCGGATTTCGTCGGCGAGGACTGCGTCCTTGGGTGTTTCATTGGCCATGCAGGGTCATACTCCGAAAATAGCTTGGTATTGGGCTTCGGCAAAACCGAGATGATAGCGGCCGTCGCATTCCAGCACCGGCCGCTTGATCACGCTGGGCCGGGCCTGCATCAGGGCAATCGCGCCGGCTTCGTCGCTGGCGGCGGCTTTTTCCGCATCGGTGAGCGTGCGCCAGGTGGTGCCGCGCGTATTGAGCAGCGCCTGCCAGCCGGTTTGCGCCATCACCTGGCGCAACCAGCCCTCATCGACGCCGAGCTTGCGAAAATCATGAAAAGCGACGTCGAGCGCATGCCCGGCGAGCCAGGCGCGGGCCTTCTTAACCGTGCTGCAGTTGGGTATGCCGTAGAGCTTCAATTGATCGTGGCGCTTCATGCTGTTGGTTGCCTGACGGCAGAATCTGTCCAGGCAACGTAGAATCGGAAAAAGAACAATCTGCGATTCTACCCGACCTGATGCATCCTGCCGTTCATTCCCATACCGCTCCGCCGCCGATAGGCGATCCCAGCCTGCGCTCGATCGGCCGGCTGTTTCCCTACTTGTGGGAGTTTCGCGGCCGGGTGCTGCTGACGCTGGCCCTGCTGGTCGGTGCCAAGATGGCATCGGTGGCAGTGCCGCTGGTGCTGAAGGACATCATCGACGCGCTCGACAGGCCGCGCCCCGAACTGGTGCTGCCGCTGACCCTGATCCTGAGCTACGGCCTGCTGCGCTTTGCCAGCACCACTTTTTCCGACCTGCGCGACGTGATTTTCGCGCGGGTGACGCAGCGCGCGATGCGGCGCATCAGCATGGCGGTGTTCAAGCATCTGCACGCGCTGTCGCTGCGCTTTCACCTCGAGCGCCAGACCGGCGGCATCACGCGCGACATCGAACGCGGCGCCAAGGCCGTGTCGAGCCTGGTCGGCTATCTGCTGTTCCGCATCACCCCCACGGTGCTGGAAATCCTGATGGTGGCGGGCATCCTGTTCGTCAAGCTCGACTGGATATTCGGCGTGATCACCCTGATCACCCTGGCGGCCTATCTCGGCTTCACCGTCACCATCACCGAATGGCGCACCCAGTTCGTGCGGCGCGCCAACACGCTCGACTCCGAGGCCTATGGCCGTGCCATCGACAGCCTGCTGAATTACGAGACGGTCAAATACTTCGGCAACGAACGCTACGAAGCCGAGCGTTACGACAGCAGCCTGATCGAATGGGAAAAGATGGCGCTCAAATCGCAGCGTTCGCTGGGGATGTTGAATGCCGCGCAGGCCGGGGTGATCGCGATCGGCGTCACCCTGATGGTGCTGCGCGCCGCCAACGGCGTGGTCGCAGGCACGCTGACGCTGGGCGATCTGGTGATGGTCAACGCCTTCCTGCTGCAGATGTTCCAGCCCTTGAGCTTTCTCGGCGTGATGTACCGCCAGATCAAGGAATCGATCACCGATGTCGAACGCATGTTCACCCTGCTGAAGCGGCCGCGCGAAATCGAGGATGCGGAAGATGCGCGCGAACTCGTGGTGGGGGCGGGCGCCGTGAAATTCGAACAGGTGGATTTTGCCTACAATCCCGACCGCCCGATCCTGCACGACATCAGCTTCGACATTCCCGCCGGCAGGACCGTCGCGGCGGTGGGCTCCAGCGGCGCCGGCAAATCGACGCTCGCGCGCCTGCTGTTCCGCTTTTACGATGTGGGCGCCGGAAGCATCCGCATCGACGGCCAGGACATCCGTCAGGTGACGCAGGATTCCCTGCGTGCGGCCATCGGCGTGGTGCCGCAGGACACGGTGCTGTTCAACGACAGCATTTACTACAACATCGCCTACGGCCGACCGGACGCGGGCCGCGATGAAGTGATCGCCGCCGCGCGCGCCGCGCACATCCTGGACTTCATCGAAAGCCTGCCACAGGGATGGGACTCGGTCGTCGGCGAGCGCGGGCTCAAGCTGTCGGGCGGCGAGAAGCAGCGCGTGGCGATTGCCCGCACCCTGCTGAAAAATCCCGTCATCCTGATTCTGGACGAAGCCACCTCGGCGCTCGACACCAAGACCGAAAAGGCGATCCAGGCCGAACTGCTGGAAATCGCCAGGAGCCGCACCAGTCTCATCATCGCGCACCGCCTGTCCACCGTGGTCGAGGCCGACGAAATCCTGGTGATGGAAGGCGGCCGCATCGTCGAGCGCGGGCGCCACCCCGATCTGCTGGCGATGAACGGCGTGTACGCCCACATGTGGGCATTGCAGCAGCAGGCCGAGGACGAAGCCGCCTGATGGCGCACTCTGCGGCTCGACTCAGGACAGGCCCTTCGACCAGGCTCAGGACAGGCCTGCTGCAGCCGGGCGTTCGGCGGCGCGAGGTGTGGGCCTGGGCCATGTACGACTTCGCCAATTCGGGGTACACCACGGTGGTGATCACCGCGGTGTTCAGCGCGTATTTCGTCGCCGCGGTGGCCGGCAATGCACCGTGGGCGACCTTTGCCTGGACGCTGGCCTTGTCGGTTTCCTACGCGCTGGTGATGCTGACCGCACCGCTGATCGGCGCCTGGGCCGATACCCACGCCAGCAAGAAAAAACTCCTGTGGCTGAGCACGCTGGGCTGTGTCGCCTCCACCGCGTTGCTGTATCACGCCGCACCGGGTGCGCTGGTGCTGGCGATTGCCGCGCTGGTGCTGTCCAATTATTTCTTCGGCAGCGGCGAAAACCTGATCGCCGCATTTCTGCCCGAACTGGCCCGCCCGCGTGCGCTCGGCCGGGTATCCGGCTGGGGCTGGTCGCTCGGTTATGTCGGCGGACTGGTGTCGCTCGGCGCCTGCCTCGCCTACATCAACTGGGCGCAGGCCCGGGGGCAGGGCGCGGCGGATTTCGTGCCGGTGACCATGCTGATCACCGCGGCGATCTTCGCCCTGGCGAGCCTGCCCACGCTGCTGCTGCTGCGCGAACGTGCCGCGCCGCCATCCGGCCGCACGGCCCGCAGCACCTGGGCGCAGGTGCGACACACCCTGGGCCATCTGCGGGCCTTACCCGACCTCAAACGCTTCCTGATCTGCACCGTGCTGTATCAGGCGGGAATCCAGGCCGTCATCACGCTGGCGGCCATCTACGCCAGCCAGGTCTTCCACTTCGACACCCGGCAGACGATAGTGCTGGTGCTGCTGGTCAACATCACGGCGGCGCTCGGGGCCTTCATCTTTGGCCACGTGCAGGACCGCATCGGCCATGTGCGGGCGATCGCGCTGACCCTGGCCGGCTGGATCGTCATGGTGCTGCTGGCCTGGACGGCGCCGGACCAACGCATGTTCTGGGTGGCGGCCAATCTGGCCGGGCTCTGCATGGGCGCCGCGCAGTCGGCGGGACGCGCCATGATCGGCCTGCTGGCACCGCCGGCACAGCAGGCCGAGTTTTTTGGCCTGTGGGGGCTGGCGGTCAAGCTGGCGTCGATTCTCGGTCCCTTGACCTATGGCGCCAGCAGCTGGATCACGCACGGCGATCATCGCCAGTCCTTGCTCATCACCGGCAGCTATTTCGTCGCCGGACTGTGGGTGCTGCGAGGCGTGCAGGCCGCGCGCGGCCATCGCGCGGCACGCCGATTTGCCCGTGTCACGAACCGCGTCACGGCCGCTTAGCGCAGGCGCGTCCGCAGCCCATCCAGTTCTTCCAGCAGATCGGCCATCAGCGC
>JBFHXL010000168.1:0-4720 GCA_041599035.1 Thiobacillus sp.
ACAGCCGGCATCGCCCTGACGCAACGCGATATCCGCCATTGCCTGCCTGCACGCCCCCGGAACAGCCACAAAGGCCTGTTCGGCCATGTCGGCATCATCGGCGGCGACAGCGGCATGGTCGGTGCCTGCCTGATCGCCGGGCGCGCCGCCCTCCTGCACGGCGCAGGCAGCGTGACCCTGGGCGTCCTGGACGCGCGTATCGCGGTCGATTATGCCGAACCCCGGCTGATGTTCGCCGCCCCGGAAACACTGGCAAACGCGCCCTTGAGCGTGCTGGCGATCGGCCCCGGGCTGGGGCAGAGCCCGCGCGCGCAGGCCTTGCTGGAAACCGCCCTCGACGCACCCTGCCCGCTGGTGCTGGATGCCGACGCGCTGAATCTGCTCGCCAGCGATCCCGCTCTGGCCCAACGGGTCAGCCGCCGCCGCCACCCCAGCCTGCTCACCCCGCATCCCGGCGAAGCCGCGCGCCTGCTCGGTGTGTCGGGGGCGGACATTCAGGCGAACCGCATCGAGGTCGCCATCACCCTGAGCCGGAACTACCATGCCGAGCTTGCGCTGAAAGGCGCCGGCACCGTGATTGCCCACCCCGATGGACGCTACGCCATCAATACCAGCGGCGGCCCCTGGCTCGCCCAGGCCGGCTCGGGCGACCGCCTCACCGGCATGGTGGCTGCGTTGCTGGGCCAAAACATGCCGGCGGGCGCTGCGCTGGAAGCCGCCGTCTGGCTGCATGGCACGACACAGCAATAGGCCGCTGCAAGCCCCCCGGCCCGGCTGCCCATGCATGAATCCAGGCATTCGGCCCGCACGCCGCACTAAAGGATGGCATCATTCTGCCGATACCCTTTAAGTTGACGTGTTTATACTTCGCCCATGTGTCCGCCAGAATCCAGTAACAAGCCGCCGAATCAATGAAGCAAAGCTCGCATCACATCGGGATGGGTGTCCGGATCGGGATTGGCTTTGTCGTCGTCCTCGCGCTGATGGTGGCACTCGGCGTAATCGGCCTGCATTATGTGGCCGAAGCCAACCAGCGCCTGAAGAACATCACCCAGATCAATAACCTCAAGATCGAACTCGCGACCGAAATGCAGAGTGCGCTGCGCGAGCGTGCGATCGCCATGCACACCCTCCCCAGCATCACCGATCCATTCGACAAGGATGCCGAGATCCAGCGCGCCAACGCGCAGGCCACGCGCTACGCCAAGGCACGGACCCGTTTTGAAAGCATGCCGCTGAGCCCGAAAGAGCGTGCGATTCTGGCCGGAATCTTCGACATGACCCGCGAGGCGGGATCCGAGGTACAGGAGGTGATGGAGATGTCCACCTTCAACGACAACCCGACCGAAGTCTTCGCTTTCATCCGCAACGTGGCGATGCCGCGCCAGACTGCCATCTCCGAGCAGGTCAATCGCCTGCTTGACCTGCAGCGCAAGCAGACTGCCGCCGCGTTGCAGGATGCGGAAAATTCCTATGCCCACATGCGCGACCTGATGCTGGGGCTGGGCACGGCGGCCTTCCTGCTCGGACTTATGATTGCCGGATTTGTCATCCATCGGGTGGCGCGCCAGGGCAGGCAACTCGCCATTCAGGCCATGTACGACTCGCTGACCGGCTTGCCCAACCGCGCGCTGTTGCATGACCGGCTCGAGCGCGAGATTGAACTATCCCGACGCGAGCGGCAGTCGTTTGGCGTGGTGCTGATGGATCTGGACCGCTTCAAGGAAGTCAACGATACCCTCGGACATGACGTCGGCGACGAGTTGCTGCGCGAAGTGGGGCGCCGTCTGAAAGAGGCGATACGCGCCGAAGACACGGTGGCGCGTCTGGGCGGGGACGAATATGTCTTGCTGATACACAACCTGGAACCGAACGGCGCCGAATTGATCGCAAACAAGATTCTTGCCGCCCTGAGCAAACCCTTTTACTGGAAAAACCAGAGCATCGACCTCGGCGCAAGTCTGGGGTTTGCCTTCTATCCCGGCCATCAATGCGGCGACGCCAACGGGCTGCTTCGCTGCGCCGATATTGCCATGTATGTGGCAAAGCACGCGGGCATGGGCCATGCGCTGTATGACCCGGAGCAGGAATACAGCAACCGCGGCGACCTCTCGCTCAAGAGCGAATTGCGCGAAGCCATCCAGTCGGACCAGTTGATCCTGTTCTACCAGCCGCTGATCGACCACCGCAGTCAGCGCATTACGGGCCTCGAGGCGCTGGTGCGCTGGAACCATCCGCAGCGCGGCTTCCTCTCGCCGGACGCATTCATCCCGCTGGCAGAAGACATGGGGCTGATCGGGCCCCTTACCCACTGGGTGCTGCGGACCGCACTGGCGCAACTGGCGGACCTGCACCAACGAGGCCACCTCCTGACCATGGCGGTCAATCTCTCCGCACGCAACCTGCACGACGTGCAACTGCCTGCCAGCATCGGCGCCCTGCTCGCCGAAAGCGGCGTACCCCCTGAATGCCTGACCCTTGAGATCACCGAAAGCGCGGTCATGTCCAACCCCAGGGACGGCCTGGCCATTCTCACCGAGCTCGACCGCATGGGGGTGACACTGTCAATCGACGATTTCGGCACCGGCTACTCCTCGCTCGCCTATCTCAAGCGCCTGCCGGTGGACGAACTCAAAATCGACAAATCTTTCGTGACCGACATGGAAGAGGACGAAAACGATGCCGTGATCGTGCGTTCCATCATCGATCTCGCGCACAACCTGGGTCTCAAGGTCACAGCCGAAGGCGTCGAAACCCAGGGTGCCTGGGACCTGCTCGAGATCCTCGGCTGCGATTGCTCACAGGGTTACTTCATGGGCAGGCCCATGTCGACGGACATGCTGGACGTGTGGCTTCAGGTGTCGGTGTATTCCACGGCTCCGGCCAACGCGCTTCACGCTGCCGAGACCGGTCAGGACACGCAACAGGCAAGCTGGCTCATCCAGGAAAACTACAGTTCGCGCGCCCTGTAACACGCCGGCTGAACGCACCCCGCGCGTTTGACTGCCGCCACGCGCAGCGCCGTCGGACAGGGCTTGTTCAACAGGGATCGTTCAACAAAGCGTGTTCAACAGAAACGATCCTTCAGGTACGCCGCGAATTCCTCGTGCACCTCGGGGTGCTTCATGGCGTATTCCACCGTGGCCTGCAGATAGCCAAGCTTGCTGCCGCAGTCATAGCGGGTGCCGTCAAAATCATAGGCCAGCACCTGTTGTTCCTTCAGCAGGGCGGCGATGGCATCGGTGAGCTGCAGTTCGCCTCCGGCACCGGGTTGCAGATTCTTGATGTAATGAAAGATGCGCGGGGTGAGGATGTAGCGGCCGACCACGCCGAGATTCGAAGGCGCGTCCGCGGGCTTCGGTTTCTCGACGATGGCATTGACGCGCGACACGCGCTCGGCCATCGAGGTGGCGTCAACGATGCCGTAGGACGCGGTTTCATCGGGCGCGACCTGCTGCACGCCAAGCACCGAACATTGGTAATAGCCGTATTGATCGACCATCTGCTTCATCACCGCCGGACTGCCGTCGATCAGGTCGTCGGCGAGAATGACGGCAAAGGGTTCGTTGCCGATCACCGGCTGCGCGCACAGCACGGCATGGCCGAGCCCGAGCGCTTCGGCCTGACGGATATAAATGAAATTGACGCCGGCCGGCCGGATCGACTGCACCAGTTCCAGATCGCTGTTCTTGCCGCGCGCCGCCAATTCGGTTTCCAGTTCGTACGCCTTGTCGAAATGGTCTTCCACCGTGCGCTTGGTGCGACTGCTGATGAAGATGATGTCGGTGATGCCCGCATCCATCGCTTCTTCGACCGCATACTGAATCAGCGGCTTGTCGACGATGGGAAGCATTTCCTTGGGGCTGGCCTTGGTCGCGGGCAGAAAACGGGTGCCCAGGCCGGCAACCGGAAATACGGCTTTTGTAACTTTTTGCATGTCTCTCCCTAATAATCCTTTGGTTTACAAATCCAAACGGTGTTGCACGTTATTGTTATCCGGTGCCAGCAGCGCCCGCAGCCCGGCTTCGTCGAGGATGCGCACGCCGAGTTCCTGCGCTTTTGCCAGCTTGCTGCCGGCCTCCTCTCCCGCCACCACGTAAGCGGTTTTTTTCGATACCGACCCCGCCACCTTGCCGCCGGCGGCTTCGATCATCTCCCTGGCGGCTTCACGTGTCAGCGTCGGCAGGGTGCCGGTCAGCACCAGCGTCTGCCCGGTAAGGATACCAGCCGATTGCGACTTTCCTGAAGATTCCGGCCAGTGCACCCCGGCCGCCCGCAGCGAGCTCACCACGTCAAGATTATGCGGCTCGGCAAAAAACTGGATGATGGACTGCGCGACGATCGGTCCGACATCATGCACGGCCAGCAGATCGGATTCCGTTGCCGCAATGAGCTTGTCCAGCGAGCCGAAATGCCGGGTCAGGTCCTTGGCCGTCGTCTCACCGACATTGCGGATGCCCAGCGCGAAAATGAATCGCGCCAGCGTGGTTGCCTTGCTCGCCTCGACTGCTGCCAGCAGGTTGGTCGCCGATTTCTCGGCCATGCGCTCCAGCCCGGCCAGCGTCTCCAGATTCAGTCCGTAGACATCGGCAGGCGTGTGCACCAGGCCGCGCTCGACAAGCTGATCGACCAGTTTGTCGCCCAGACCCTCGATATCCATCGCCCTCCGGCCCGCGAAGTGAAGCAGGGCCTGCTTGCGCTGGGCCGGGCACACCAGGCC
>JBFHXL010000169.1:0-4717 GCA_041599035.1 Thiobacillus sp.
GCTGCGCACGGCGCCCGCTGCCGCGCCGGTGGGTCTGCTGGTGCTGGCATCCGAAGAATCCAAGCGTTTCTACGCGGGCATGGGCACGCTCTATCTGGAACGGCTGGGCCAGTTGATCGGCGCCGCACTGGTGCGGATGCAAGCCTGACCTCCCCTTCCGCGTGTGAACACAAAAAGAGGTGCCCCCCTCAACCCGACCCCGCATGTGGGCGCGGCAGGGAGCGCCGAGCCATCCTGCCCGTCCGGGAATAACCCGATCAACGCCTACCTGCAACACCTCGCCGCCGAACGGCGGCTGTCGCCGCACACGGTCGCAGCCTATCGGCGCGACCTGGCCACGCTGACTCGGCTGGTCGCCGACAAGCCGCTGGCCGATCTCAGCGTCACCGACATTCGCGGCGCCATCGTCAAATTGCGCGGCCACAACCTGGCGGCCTCCAGCACGGCGCGACACCTGTCGAGCTGGCGCGGGTTTTATGGCTTTGCCTGCCGCCGCCTCGGCTACAAAAACAACCCCTGCACCGCCCTGCGCCCGCCCAAGGCCCCCAAAACCCTGCCGCAGGTGCTGTCGCCCGATGCCTGCACCCAACTGCTCGAGGGCGGCGCGCTGTCAGCCGGCGACGACGTCCTGGCGGCGCGCGACCGCGCCATGTTCGAACTGTTTTATTCGTCCGGCCTGCGTCTGTCGGAGTTAAGCGATCTCGATCTCGACGACCTCGACCTCAAATCCGGCGAAGCGCAAGTCACCGGCAAGGGACGCAAAACCCGGATCGTTCCGGTGGGCCGCCAGGCGCTGGCCGCCGTTGCGGCCTGGCTACCGCAGCGACTCCTGCTGGTGGACGAGCAGGCGGCCGCACTGTTCATCAACCGGCGCGGCATGCGCCTTTCGCCACGCAGCGTGCAGCTTCGGCTCAAGCGCTGGGCCATCCAGGCCGGGCTCGGCCAGCACGTGCACCCGCACATGCTGCGCCACGCCTTTGCCACCCATGTACTGCAATCATCCGGCGACCTGCGCGCAGTGCAGGAAATGCTCGGCCACGCCAGCATCAGCACCACCCAGGTCTATACCCATCTCGACTGGCAACATCTGGCCAAGGTTTACGACCAGGCGCATCCGCGCGCGCGCAAGAAATCCTGAAGCCGGGGGCAGCTCAAACAATCTGGATGTCAGTTACGCCCGGGGCCGATTCCGGGTAACGCATCTTCAGGCCTTTCAGCGTCTTGATCAGCAGCCTTGAAACCATCAGATTGCGGGCCAGCTTGCTGTTGGCGGGGATCACGTGCCATGGCGCATGCGCCGTGCTGGTGGCCGACAGCGCCGCCTCGTACGCCTTCATATAGGCATCCCACTGCGCACGCACGGCGAGATCGTCCGGCAGGAATTTCCAGCGTTTTTCCGGATTGTCGCGCCGCGCCTCCAGGCGTTTCTTCTGCTCGTCTTTGGAAATATGCAGATAAAACTTCAGGATCGTCGTGCCCGTTTCTGTCAGCATCCGCTCAAACTCATTGATCTGGCGGTAACGCCTTTTGCATTCGGCCGCATCGATCCAGCCATTGACCCGCGTGATGAGCACATCCTCGTAGTGCGACCGGTTGAAGATGGCGATCTCGCCGGAACCGGGAACGTGACGATGCACCCGCCACAGGTAATCGTGCGCGAGCTCGGCATGGGTGGGAGCCTTGAAGCTCGCCACGCGCACGCCGAGCGGGTCGACTTCATGAAACACGTGGCGGATGGTCGAATCCTTGCCGGCGGTATCCATCGCCTGCAGCACCACCAGCAGCCTGTTTTTGTTTTCGGCGTAGAGCAATTCCTGCAACGCGTCGAGCTCTGCACGATCGGCGTCGAGGCGCTCGCGTGCGCTGTTTTTCTTGCTGCCGATGATGGCGCGGTCGTCCGGATCCCATTGCGCCAGGCTGACGCGGGTGCCGGGAGGAATTCGGGTATCAACGGGTTTCACAGATTTTCCCTCGGTGGAATCAGCGTTATCCAGCCACCCAGCGCGGACCGGATTTCATCCAGCGTAAGGTGCCGCATCAACACCCGGTTGCCCGGCGCCATCTGGTCCCAGGCGCAGGTCATGTTGCGAATGTCTGGCTGGGCAGCATCGCGCAGATGGAATTCGGTTTTGTAGTACAGAAACGAGGGGCTGGCGTCATCAACGGCATGGGACGCCTTGATGAAGGGCGATGCTGCTGCCGCAATGGTATCGACACGACGCGTCACCCGCCACACCTCGAAGCGCCCGGGCTGCAGGATCTGCGCTTCGGCGCGCACGGTGTTCACTTCCACCACGCAGTAGGCATCGTATTCCTGCACCCCGTTGCGCGGGACGATCGTGCCGTATTGCAGCCGCACCGTCGCGGCGTCGCGGGGAATCGTCAACGGCTGATTGAGGCGCAGCACCCAGCCCGGCGAATACGCGTAATAGGGCGAGGCCGGGTCGGGCGACTCAAGCGATGCGCACCCACCCAGCAGCAACAGCAGTCCGATCGCGAGTGTCTTCATGTCTTCTCCTTGCTTCCATGCCCGGTACGACACCCGCGCGTGCTATTCGTTTCTTACCTTGAACCAGGCGGCATACAGGGCGGGCAGGAAGAAAAGCGTGAGGAAGGTCGCCGCGACCAGCCCCCCCATCACGGAGAAGGCCATCGGGCCCCAGAAAATCGAGCGCGATAGCGGAATCATCGCCAATGCTGCGGCGGCCGCAGTCAGGCTGATCGGGCGCATCCGCCGCACGGTGGACTCGATGATCGCGTCCCATTGCGACAGTCCGCGGGCGATGTCCTGCTGGATCTGATCGACCAGAATCACCGAGTTGCGCATGATCATCCCGGCCAGCGAAATAATCCCCAGAAGCGCAACGAATCCCATCGGCTGTCCGCTCACCAGCAGCGCGATCGCCACCCCGATGATGCCCAGCGGGGCCGTCAGCACCACCAGCAGCGCGCGCGAAAAATTGCCGAGCTGCAGCATCAGCAGGGTCAGCGTGGTGATCACGATCAGCGGCCACGGCGCGCCGATGGCGGTATTGGCCTTGGCGCTGCTTTCCACCGGGCCGCCCACCTCGAGCCGGAAACCGGGCGGCAGCTGGGCCTTGAATTCGGCCACCTGGGGCGCGAGGGCATCGATGATCGTCGCCGGCTGGATATTGCCGACCGGATCACCACGCACCGAAATGGTCGGCAGCCGATCACGCCGCCAGATCACGCCGTCCTCGAATACCGGCTTGAAACGGGCGATTTGCCCCAGCGTCACGCTCTGGCCGTTGAAACTGCCGACAGGCAGCGACTTCAGCGCATCGACCTCGCGGTGTTCGCTGCGCGGCGTACGCAGCACCACATCGATCAACAGATCGTCTTCGCGGAACTGGGTGACGCTGGCACCCGACAACTGCAACGCCAGCAGCCGCCCAACCTCGCTTGAACTCAGGCCCAGCGCCTTGATCTTGTCCTGGTCGAGTTCGGCCCTGAGCGCCAGCGACTCTTCGTTCCAGTCCAGGTTGACCGCCGTCACCTGCGGCTGGGAAACGACAATCTGGCGCAGTTTTTCGGCCTCGATCTTCAGCTGTGGAATATCGCCGCCGGACAGCCGGTATTGCACCGGATAGCCGGCTGGCGGACCGTATTCGAAGCGTACCGCGCGCCCGCGCACATTGGGAAAGTCGCTTTCAAACAGGGTGCGAATGCGGGCGATTTCACGCTCACGCGCCGGCACGTCCCGCGCGATCACCACCAGTTGCGCAAAATTCAGATTGTTCAGCCGCTGATCAAGCCCCAGCACGAAGCGCGGCGCGCCCTGTCCAATGTAGCTGAGCACGTGTGCCACATCCTGGTCTTGCCGCAGCAGGGTTTCAAGCCTGACCGCCTCGGCGCGCGTCGCGTCGATGGAAGCCCCTTCCGGCAGCCACAATTCAACCAGGATTTCCAGCCGATCGGACTGTGGAAAAAACTGCTTCTCAACCCGTTGCATCGCGGCCACGCCCACGATCAGCGCGACCACGGTCAACGCAATCACGCTGCGACGATGGGTCACGCACCAGGTCACCATCGCACGGAAGCGCCGGTAGAACGGCGTCAGGTAAGCCGCGTTTTCGTCGGCCACCTGGTGGGTGGGTTTCAACAGGGCATGGCCGAGGTAAGGCGTGACCACCACCGCGACCAGCCAGGATGAGAGCAACGCGATGGTCGTCACCGAAAAAATCGCAAAGGTGTATTCACCGACGGCCGATTTGGCCAGCGCAATCGGCAGAAACGCCGTAACCGTCAACAAGGTTCCGGTGAGCATGGGAAACGCCGTGGACTGGAAGGCGTAGGTGGCCGCTTCAAAGCGCCCCCACCCCGCTTCGAGCTTATGCGCCATCATTTCCACCGCGATGATGGCATCGTCCACCAGCAGGCCGAGCGAGATGATGAGCGCGCCGGTGGAAATGCGGTGCAGGTCGATATCGAACAGCCACATGACGGTAAAGGTGATCGCCAGCACCACCGGGATGCTCAGGGTCACCACCAGCCCGGCGCGCCATTTCAGCGCCAGAAACGTCACCGCCAGCACAATGGCGACCGCTTCGAGGAAGCTCTGCATGAAAAGTTTGACCGCATGGCTGACGATGCTGGGCTGGTCGTGAATCTGCTGGATCTCCATGCCCAGCGGCAGGGTTTTTTGCAGGGACGCCATCGCCGCGGCAACGGCGCGCCCCATCTTCACCACGTCTCC
>JBFHXL010000170.1:0-4716 GCA_041599035.1 Thiobacillus sp.
CATCCAGGCACTGTTCCGTTCGATCGGTTTCGAGGTGGCGACGGGCCCCGAGATCGAGACCGATTTCTACAACTTCACCGCGCTCAATATCCCGGAAGATCACCCGGCACGGGCGATGCACGATACGTTCTACATGCAGGGCGGTGAATTGCTGCGCACCCACACCTCGCCGGTGCAGGTGCGCTACATGAAAGCCCACCAGCCACCGCTGCGCATCATTGCACCGGGACGGGTGTATCGCTGCGATTCCGATGTGACGCACACGCCGATGTTCCACCAGGTCGAAGGCCTGTGGGTGGATGAGTCGGTGTCGTTTGCCGACCTGAAGGGCGTGCTGGCCGACTTCATGCGCAACTTCTTCGAACGTGACGATCTGCCGGTGCGCTTCCGGCCGTCGTTCTTCCCTTTTACCGAGCCGTCGGCCGAGATGGATATCGGCTGCGTGATGTGTGGCGGGGAAGGCTGCCGGGTGTGCTCGCATACTGGCTGGCTGGAAGTGCTGGGTTGCGGCATGGTGCACCCCAACGTATTCAAGCACGTCGAGATCGACACTGAACGCTACATTGGCTTTGCGTTCGGCCTGGGAGTGGAGCGCCTTGCCATGTTGCGCTATGGCGTCGACGACTTGCGATTATTCTTTGAGAACGACCTTCGTTTTCTAAAGAAATTCAATTAATTAGGGCGCATATATCATGCAATTTCCAGAATCCTGGCTGCGCAACCTTGTCAACCCTGCGCTCGATACTGCTCAACTGGCCCATATGGTGACAATGGCCGGTCTCGAGGTGGAGGCGATGACGCCGGCTGCGCCGCCATTCAACAATGTGGTGGTGGCTGAAATCCTCTCGGCCGAGAAGCATCCCGATGCCGACCGTTTGCAAATTTGCCAGGTCGATGTCGGCGAATCGGTACCGGTCACCATCGTCTGTGGCGCACCCAATGCGGCGGCCGGGCTCAAGGTGCCGTGCGCCCGCCCCGGCGCCAAGCTGCCCGGCTTCGAGATCAAGGTGGCCAAGGTGCGCGGCGTCGAGTCCTTCGGCATGCTGTGTTCGACCAAGGAACTGGGGCTGGAAGGCGCGGCCGATGGCCTCATGGTGCTGCCGGCCGATGCGCCGGTGGGCGAGGATTTCCGCAGCTGGCTTAATCTCGACGACACGCTCATTACCCTGAAACTGACGCCCAACCGCGCGGACTGCCTGTCGATGCAGGGTCTCGCGCGCGAAGTCGGCGCGATCACCGGTGCCGAGGTGCGTCCGCCGCAGGTGCGGGAAGCCGCCATCCAGATTCAGGACACGCTGCCGCTGCAGGTTTCGGCGAGCGAGGCCTGCCCGCTGTATCTGGGACGGGTGGTACGCGGCATCGATGCGCAGGCGCCCACCCCGCGCTGGATGGCCGAGCGCCTCGAGCGCAGCGGCATTCGTCCGCTGCTGGCACCGGTCGATATCACCAACTACGTGCTGCTCGAACTGGGGCAGCCGATGCATGCCTTCGCCCTGTCGCGTCTCGATGGCGGCATCGAGGTGCGGATGGCGCGCACGGGCGAAAGCCTGGAACTCTTGAACGGCCAGACCGCCGAACTCGCGCCCGACATGCTGGTGATCGCCGATGCCGGCGGCCCGGTGGCGCTGGCCGGCATCATGGGCGGCCTGCCCACCAGCGTGGAGCCGGTCACGGTCGATGTGTTCCTCGAGGCCGCTTTCTTTGCACCGACGGCGATTGCCGGACGTGCGCGGCGCCTGGGCCTGTCCACCGATTCGTCGCACCGCTTCGAGCGCGGCGTCGATTTTGGCGCCACCCGCCGGGCGATGGAACGCGCGACGGAACTGTTGATCGCGATCTGCGGCGGCCAGGCCGGGCCGATTACCGAGGCCGTCGCCGCATTGCCGCAGCGGGCGCCGATTACGCTGCGCCTGGCGCGCTTGAAGCGCGTGGCGGGGGTCGAACTCGATGCCGAGCAGGTGGTGCGCGACCTGACTGCGCTGGGCGCGGCCGTCGAGCGGCAAGGCGACGAGCTCATCGTCACGCCGCCGAGCTTCCGCTTCGATCTCGTGATCGAGGAAGATCTGATCGAAGAAGCGGTGCGCCTGTTCGGCTACGACAACATTCCGGCGCAGCCGCCGGCGGCACCGTCGCGCATGCTGCCGCAGGACGAGACGGTGCTGGCCGACGACGCCCTGCGCCAGATGCTGGTGGGACTGGATTACCAGGAAGTCATTACCTACAGCTTCGTCGACCCGACCTGGGAATCGACCCTCAACGCCGCTGCCCGCCCGCTGGCGCTGGCCAATCCGATTGCCGCCCCGTTGTCGGTGATGCGCACTACCTTGTGGGGCGGTCTGATCGAGACCTTGCGTCATAACCTCAACCGCCAGCAGGAACGGGTGCGCATTTTCGAACTGGGGCGGGTGTACGCGTCGCAGGTGCTGCAGCCGATGAAACTGGGTGGCCTGATTTACGGCGATGTGCAGCCCGAACAATGGGGCGCGGCCGCGCGGCGTGTCGATTTCTTCGACCTCAAGGGCGACCTCGAACGCCTGTTTGGTCATGCGCTCGATACGCGACCCGGTGCCCATCCCGCGCTGCACCCGGGGCAAAGTGCCGAGCTGTGGGTGAACGGCGAGGCCATCGGCTGGGTCGGCGCCCTGCATCCGCGTCTGGTGCAGGCGTTCGGTCTGCCGTCTGCGCCGGTGCTGTTCGAGCTCGACAGCCAGGTGCTGGCGCAGCGCAGCTTGCCGCGTCATGCGGCCCTGTCGCGCTTCCCGCAGGTGCGGCGCGATCTGGCGTTTGTGCTGGACAGCCGTACGCCGGCCGGCGAATTGCTCGCAGCCTTGCGCGAGCGGGCGCCGGCTCAGGTGCGGTCGATCGAGGTGTTTGACGAGTACCGTGGGAAAGGCGTGGCAGAAAACCAAAAAAGCCTTGCAATACGGGTAGTTATGCAAGATACTGAACGCACATTGATGGATCAGGAAGTGGAGGAGGCTGTGCAACAGCTGGTCAATACTGCTCTCCGTCAGTGCAATGCCCAGCTGCGTGCGTGACGCCATTTCTCACGCGATATCCTGACAATAAGACTATGACCACTCTCACCAAAGCGGATCTTGCCGAACTTCTATTCGAAAAAGTGGGTTTGAACAAACGCGAAGCCAAGGACGTCGTCGAATCGTTTTTCGATGAAATTCGTTTGTCGCTCGAAAAAGGCGACATCGTCAAACTGTCCGGTTTCGGCAATTTCCAGTGCCGCGAAAAACCGCAGCGTCCGGGTCGCAATCCCAAGACCGGCGAAGAAATGCCGATTTCCGCGCGTCGCGTGGTGACGTTCCACGCCAGCCAGAAACTTAAATCCCAAGTCGAAAGCGCCGGAATTGGATCGCCCAGCACGGAGTGAACTGCCGCCGATTCCGGCCAAGCGCTATTTCACCATCGGTGAAGTCTCGGAGCTGTGTGCCGTCAAGGCGCATGTGCTGCGCTACTGGGAGCAGGAATTCACCCAGTTGCGTCCGGTCAAGCGGCGCGGCAACCGGCGTTACTACCAGCACCACGAGGTGCTGCTGATTCGCCGTATTCGCGAGTTGCTGTACGAAGAGGGCTTTACCATCAGCGGTGCGCGCCAACGTCTCGAGCATGATGCCGACGCTGCCCCCGAAACGGCATCAAGCGCTGCGCCGGGAATTCGGGATGCGCGTGGCCTGCGTGAAGAAATTCTGTCCATTCTGAAAATATTGGGCTGACGGACTTCCGCGCCGCGGCTGTCCTCTGTTAGAATCTCGGCCTTCGTCGGGGCGTAGCGCAGCCTGGTAGCGCACTTGACTGGGGGTCAAGTGGTCGGAGGTTCAAATCCTCTCGTCCCGACCAATCTCTCCAGGGCTTTCGAAGCATTTACCTGTGCTTCGAATGTCGTCTAAAAGCACAATCCTTGTCTCACTGCCTGCTCTGGCGCAATGTTCTGCGTCTGGCCGCGTGTGCCATCCATATATCCAGCATCCCAACATGTCACCGCCATCCTTCAGAAGCCATGTTAGAATGAGTCTAAATATCTTATTGGATCCTTGCATGCCTTTATTCATGGGCATGTGACGGCTTTCGAGCAAGATAAAACGGGTTCAGCATCCAGTTTATAAGGATGCCGGCTCTGCAGGCGGGGATGTGGTCGGGGAGGTTCGATCCTTTCGTCCCGATCGTTATTCCGCCGTGTGTACAGCCGCTTTGCTCACCACAACGTCCGTCAGACAACCTTGTCTGGTCTATCTTTGAACGGTAGACAATGACACGGCGTCTGCTTGCACGCATTTTCCAGTGCGTGCGAGGGCAGAGACCCCGTTTCGTGCAATACACCCGCATCAGGCGATGACGCCTGATGGGTAGCTTATAGCTTGTTGTTTGTTCAATTGAGGAGATCGTTATGGAACACACTTTGCCCGCACTGCCCTTTGCCATGGATGCGCTCGCGCCGCACATGTCCAAGGAAACCTTTGAGTACCACTACGCCAAGCACCACCAGGCTTACGTCACCAACCTCAACAACCTGATCAAGGGCACCGAGTTCGAGAGCAAGTCGCTCGAAGACATCATCAAGAGCGCGCCGGCTGGTGGCATCTACAACAACGCCGCCCAGGTGTCCAACCACACCTTCTTCTGGAACTGCCTGACCCCCAACGGTGGCGGCGCACCCTCTGGCGCGCTGGCCGATGCCATCAACAAGAAATGGGGTTCGCTGGA
>JBFHXL010000171.1:0-4716 GCA_041599035.1 Thiobacillus sp.
CACCATGTTGCGCACGCCGCGTCCGGAGGAAGGAATGATGCGCGCGTGGGTGTCCCCATCATCCCGGATGCGTATCAACAGGCTGTCTTCCTCTTCAGCCACGTCCACCACAATCTGACCCGGATCCGCGTGTTTGAGGGCATTGGTGATCGCTTCACGCAGCACCCGTTCCAGGGTCAGCCTTTGCCTCGGTCTGACCATGCCCACATCTCGCTTGCGGTTGTCGTTCCAGATCAGGGCCACGCCGGCGGCATCGCACCGGTCCTCGACTTCCCGGCGCCAGTCGCCCAAAGCATCATCCAGGGGCGCCGGTGGGCGGTCGAGACTGGCCACCAGGCTGCGCAGATCCTGCATCACAGCACGTAACAGCTCGGTCGATTGAGGGGACTCGGAACGGTGAATCAAGGTCAGCAACCTGGCGCCGATGTCATCGTGCAAATCCTTGGCGATACGTTCCCGCTCCTCTCGCGCACCGTGTATGTAGGCATCCTGGCGCCGCAACACCTGGCTGAGCAGTTCCCACAATGCCTGCGCATGCTGGGCATCGGCACGCAGGAAGAGCCGCTTGCCATGGTTGGCGTAGCCCAGTATCAGTGCCGGACTGTCACCCAGCCCCGGGACGATCAGGCGCAGGCCGTTATCCGCCACGGCGGCTTTACGCACCGCATGCGGGCCTTGATCCAGAGACATGGGAGCATAGGTCCGCTCAAGCAACTGATGCCAGCGCTCGCGCAACTCGGGTTCAGGCAGAGGGGCGGCGGCAATTTCCAGCAAATCGGGAATCAGGCTGGACAATTTCCAGTCGCCAGCGTAGCCGGCACGTCGGAGCAGCCATTGTCGCAACGGGAAATAGATCCAGCCGGCAATGGCCAGGGCCAAAGCGAAGGCAAAGTCCTCGTTCTGGGTCAGAACCTGGACAAGCACGAGATCGACGCCGAGCACCAATACGCCGCCAAGCAGCCAAATCCAGACCTCCGGCCACCACGACTCGAGGTTGAACAGGTGATAGCGCTTCATGCCCAGCGCCATGCCCAGGTACATCATCAGGACCATGCCAAAGGCATAGCCCTGGGGGATGACCGGCATATGGCCAGCGGCCGACATGCCGAATACGCCAAAGACGAAAACCGCGCTTCCCAGCAACAGGGTCAGCAGAAACCACTTCAGCGCGGCGCGATCGATCGGTTCGACCCGTGAGTTTCGCCACTGCATGGCGCCCACGGCGAAACTGGCCACCATGCCGGCAAGAATCGGGTAGCGGAAGCCGAAATTCATGTCGCCTGACCACTGCAGGGTGTCTAGCACCCACACCAGCAGATAAAACACGAAGATCGCCGTGATCATCCTTGGCCCAAAGAGCCGGGCGGGGTAGATGCACAGCAGGGACAGAAAGGCGGCGGCGAAGGTAGTGGAGGCCCCGTGGTTCAGTACAGAGAGAGCACGAAACACCTCACCGTCCAGCGCCAGCTCGCGTCCGCTGTATATCGCAGCCGAGAAGGTGATCAGCGCGAAAGTTACGCCCGTCACGGCATAAAGTCGGGCCGCCGGGTCGTTCTGACGAGAGACGAATACACTCATGCCAACCAGCCACGCAATGCTGCCGCACACGACCTGAAACCAGAAAATTACCGGTAATTCCTGCACCGGATGTTTCCCGACCTCAACCCAGGTTGTCGACCCGTCACTTGTCACCACCCCTACACGCCCAGCCGCTAGCACTTCGTTAAGGCGGGTTTGCCGAGATAGAAAATTGTTGACGGCTGCGTAGTCGGTATGGAAATCCGGTTCCTCCAGAAGGTCCTCTGCGAGTACCGCCACCTCGGTACCGGAGGCGTTTCGTAATGCGCGTACCGTATCTCCGACCTTCAGGCCTCCGAATCCGGAATCCCCGGCGAATGCGCGAATTTTCACGTCACCCGAATCGGTTGGGGCAAAGCGAATTCCCATCCAGTGCGTATTCCAGATAAACCACACGCACAATGCAACCAACCCGACCAGGGTCAGGCTAAAAAACAGGAACAACTGCTTGGGGGGCTGTGTCATTCGAACGGGTGGCATATTATGTTTATCGCGCCCTGATGGTGTGGAGCATTGTACGGGGCAAGCGGTCGCTCCGGGTCGCTTGGCCACGATCGCTGTAAGGCCCGGCGACCTCGCCAATCAGGTGACGGCATTGTTATCGTGCGCAGACTCTCGGTATTGCAACCTTCATTCAAGGACGGCGCAACTTGCCAGTTTTAGAATCTGGGCGGTGCTTGATCGTGGTCAAGCACACAAAAAAATTTAGACAGATTTACTGTAGTCGCGCTTAGCCTAATTTTTTTCAAGCGATTTAACCAATCTCTGCCACCACCGGCGCATGATCCGACGGCCGTTCCAGCTTGCGCATGTCGCGGTCTATGGTGCTGGCGGTGCAGGCAGCGGCGAGCGGTTCGGTCAGCAGGATATGGTCGATCCTGAGGCCGTGGTTGCGGCGGAATCCCATCATGCGGTAATCCCACCAGCTGAAGGTTTTTTCGGGTTGCTCGAACAGGCGGAAGCTGTCTTTCAGACCCAGCGCCAGCAAGCTCTGGAAACGTGCACGTTCGGGTTCCGACACCAGCACGCAGTCTTTCCAGACCTTGGGATCGTGCACGTCGCGATCGTCCGGCGCGATGTTGTAGTCACCGAGCACGGCCAGTTTGGGGTGGCGGGTCAGTTCGTCCTTGAGCCACGCAGCGAGGGCGTCGAACCAGGCGAGCTTGTAGGGGTACTTGTCGGAATCGAGACTCTGGCCGTTTGGGCAATAGACGCAGACGATCCGCACGCCATCGACGGTGGCGGCAATCATGCGCTTCTGCTCGTCTTCGAATCCGGGAATGCCAACCTGGATATCGAACGGTTCGTTACGACTGACGATGGCGACGCCATTGTAGGTTTTCTGCCCGGCGAAGGCGACGCGATAGCCGGCCGCTTCAAGCTCGGTGACAGGAAAGGCATCGTCGGTGAGTTTGGTTTCCTGCAGGCACACCGCATCGGGCTGGCGGGTGGCGAGAAAGTCCAGCAGTTGGGGCAGGCGGACCTTGAGGGAGTTGACGTTCCAGGCAGCGATTTTCATGCCGCCGAGTGTAGCGCATACGATTCCACACGTGCTTCAGCACGTAGTGGATCGGAGTCCTTTAGGGCATACGATCTTTCATGGGCTTCTACCCTAAAGGGCACGAGAGCCCATAGAAAGTCGGAGTTCTTTAGGGCATACGACTCCACACGTGCTTTTACCCTAAAGGGCACGAGAGCTCATAGTGGATCGGAGTCCCCTGGAACCGTGGTCGCTGCGGCCTATTGGGCGGGTGCCGGTGTCGGCGTGGTTTCAGGCGGCGGCTTGTAACCCGGCTGGGCGGATTTTGGATAGCCTGCGCGGTCGAGCGCGGATTGCCACTGGCCGGTTTCGAAACCGTTGATTTTTTCACTGCCGACAACGAGCACGGGCACCCGCAACTGGCCGGTGAGCTTCTGCAATTCGGCCTGGGCTTCGGGACTGGCTTGCGGATCCTTGTTGCTGAAGGGGATGCCACGATCAGTCAACAACTGCCGGGCCTGGTCGCAGGGGGCGCCGCATGCGCTGGCAAAGAGTGTGACCGGATATTTTTCGCGCGCGCTGCGGGTGGCGTAGGACTCGCCGGTTTCGATGAGATTGCCCTTGAAGGATTTCTGCTCGACATTTTTGATGCTGGGCGGCGGTGGCTGGTCGCTGTAGACCATGCGGCCCTGTGCATCTTTCCATTGATACAGCTGGGCGGCGGCAAGCGGTGTGCTCGCGGCCGTTAGCCAAACTGCCATCAAGATGAGTCCTGATTTCATGCTGGTGCTCCCTCAAAGGAGATGATCATCAGCTATATCGGCACAATCGGGTCAAGCTTTAAGCCATGCCGTTATGCCGCAGCAGGGCGTCGATGGTCGGTTCGCGGCCGCGGAAGGCCTTGAACGACTCGAGCGCCGGGCGGGCGCCGCCCTGGGCGAGGATCTCGCTCCAGAAACGGTGGCCGACTTCGGGATTCAATACGCCACCGTAGCCCTCGGCCTCGTCCTCGAACAGCGCGTAGGCATCGGCCGACAGCACTTCCGCCCATTTGTAGCTGTAATAGCCGGCCGCGTAGCCGCCGGCGAAAATGTGCGAGAAGTTGTTGGGAAAGCGGTTGTAGGCGGGCGGGATCAGCACCGCGACCTGCTGGCGGATGTCGTTGATCAGGTCGAGCGCGGTGCGGCTGCCGTTGGGGTCGAAGTCATCATGCAGGTGCATGTCGAAGCTGGCGAATTCGATCTGGCGCAGGGTCTGCAGACCGGACTGGAAGTTCTTCGCTGCCAGCATCTTGTCGAACAGTTCACGCGGCAGGGCCTCACCGCTGTCGACGTGGGCAGTCATGTGCTTCAGCACGTCCCATTCCCAGCAGAAGTTTTCCATGAACTGGCTGGGTAGTTCGACCGCGTCCCATTCCACACCATTGATGCCTGAGACACCGATTTCCTCGATCTGCGTCAGCAGGTGGTGCAGGCCGTGGCCGGTTTCGTGGAACAGCGTGATGACTTCGTCGTGGGTAAATAGCGCAGGTCTCTTGCCCCCTTCGGGGGTGCCGCCCACCGGGCCGGAGAAATTGCAGTTGAGGTAGGCCACCGGCGTCTGGATGCCGTCGCCCGTCCTGCGGCGGGTGATGACATCGTCCATCCAGGCGCCGCCGC
>JBFHXL010000172.1:0-4676 GCA_041599035.1 Thiobacillus sp.
AACAATCCGGCGGCGGCAACAGATTCGGCTTTATCCAGGTGGATCGGCAGACACCGCACCGCACCGGGGCGGGTTTCATTTTCCGGGGCATGGGTATGGGGGGCAAAGCCGTCGATGTCCGCAAACACCGGGTTGATCGCCTGCACCACCGCGGGCGACAACCGCCGCGTCATGGTGGTGCTGAACAGCGGCGCGCCGAAATGCGCACGCAAAAATTCCGCCGCCGCGGTGAACACCCGCGCCTCGCCGCGCCGAAAGCGGTAGATCGCCTGCTTCGGATCGCCCACCATGAACACCGTCATCTCGCTGTCGGCCGCACGCGTTTCCGCCAGCCAGGTGGACAGCGCCTGCCACTGCAGCGGGTTGGTGTCCTGAAACTCGTCCAGCAGCAGATGGCGGTAGCGCGCGTCCAGCTTCAGCGCCAGCCCCGGCGCGTGCTCCTCGCTTTGCAGCAGGCGGCATGCCAGCCATTCGGCGTCATTAAAATCGATCACGCCCTGTTGCGCCTTGGCGTCCTGATAAGCCTGCAGCAGCGCGTGGCCGAGCAGCAGGCCATGGCGATTGAGATTCCAGATGCGGATGTCAGTCTGGATCGCGGTGATGTGTTCCAGCGCGGTTTCCAGCGTGTCGAGATCACGCAAATACGTATCAAGCTCGGCGCCTAGTGCTTTTTCCAGTTCCCTGGTCGCCTGCTTCTTGCGCCGCTGCCCCGCCGTCATCAGATATTTCATCAACGCGGCGTGTGCGGCGTCGGGCGCCAGGCTCAGGCTGCGCTGGATTTCGGGCGCACGCGCCTGTTCGCTCTTGCCGCCCTTTTCCAGCGCAAAGCCCACCCGCTTCACCCGCGCTGCCATCAGGTCATCGGCCCAGAACGCCGCCACCGGATCGGTGTCGAGGTCTTCGACCAGGCCGGGCCGCAGTTGCGCCAGCGCATACGCTACCGGGTCCGGCTGGCTGTCGGTATACGCCCACCACTCCGCCCGCGCCTGCACAAAGTGCGTCAACAGCGCACGCAGGTTGTGTTCGCCGAGTTCATCCAGCAGTGCCAGCAGGCTGATACCCTCGGCGGTGTCCGGCGCGGCCGCCCAACGATCGAGCAGACGGTCGCGCACCTCATGCTGCAACAGCTTCTCGCGCTCCAGCAGCGGTGCCCCCCACGGCAGCCCGGCTTCCAGCGGCGCGCGCTTCAGCAGATCGAGAAACCAGCCGTGAAACGTCGTCACCGTTGGCCCCGGCTGCGCCGTCAACACCGTTTCCAGCAGCCCGCGCGCGCGTGGCAACAGTGCGTCGATCTCGTCATCCGGCACAGCCCGGTCATGCAGAAACCTGCGAACCGTCGCGTCGTCTTCCAGCGCCAGCACCCGCAGCCAGTCATGCAGCCGATCCGTCATCTCCTGTGCCGCCTTGCGCGTGAAGGTAATCGCCAGCAATTCCGAAGGTTTGGCCCCCGCCAGCAGCAGCCGGATCATGCGCGACACCAGCAGCCAGGTCTTGCCGCTGCCGGCGCAGGCTTCCACCACCACCGAGCGGGCGGGGGCCAGCGCAAGGCCGATATTCAAAGGCTCATGCATGCCACATCCCCTTCCGGCACAGCCCACGCGCTTCGCAATACTGGCAAACAGCATCCACACCATTCGCCCGCAACGCTTCTCCCGCTGCAATCGCGCCGAGCATTTCCGGCAGGCGGCGGCTGATGGCGTCGACGTCGGTTTCGCCATCCAGTTCAAGCAAGCCGACGGGCGTTTCGTTGATCGGCAGGTAGGCGGCGGCGGCTTCGGCGAGCCAGGCGTAAAACGGCAGCTGGACGGCTTCGGCGGGATCCTTGAGTTTTTTCTTCAGTCCGCTGGCAGCACCGGTCTTGTAGTCGATGACAGCACGCGCCTCGCCCCGCTCATCAACGCGATCGATGCGGCCATGCAGGATGATGTCGCCGAGGCCGGGGACGCTGAACGGCATTTCGAATGCAGCCTCGCCGGACTGGTAGCGCCAGCCCTGGGCGACCCAGTCCAGCCAGGCGTCGATGTAGGCAGGCTGGATTTTTTCCCAGCGGGTGCGCCAGGCGGTGGCGGTCCAGGCGGGCAGCGTGGCGAACTCGGCATTGGACAGTTCACCCAGGCGGGTCAGCGCGGCATCGCGCCCGGCCGGCGGCGCGCTGTCGTGAAAGCGTTTGAGAATGTGGTGCAGGGCGTTGCCATAATCGCTCTTGTCGAGCGCCTCGTCGGCTTCGTCCAGTTCTTGAATGCCGAGCACGCTTTTCACGAAAAACCGGTACGGGCAGTCGAGCAGGGTCTGGTAGGCGGTGGGCGAATAGCGGCGCGGCAGCTGGGCGGCGGATACGGCGGGCGCGGGTTGTTCGCTGGCGTCGGGCAGCGGGCTGGGCTGGGTGGGCGGCTCGCCGCCGGTTTGTTCTGGCAGATCGCTGCCCCACGCGGCATGATGCAAGGCCTGCAAGCGCAGCACCAGCGGTGAGGCAGGATTGGGTTCGTCGTTGTTCCAGGCCCGCCAGCTGATGAGCGCGGGCCCTTGCGCCAGCAGATGCATCAGGTCGGTGGTGGCCGCCTGGGCGTCGTCGGATGCGGTGGACAGGCCGAGCCGGGCGCGGGTGGCCTGGCTGAACAGGCCGGGTGCGGGCTGTGCGGGCAGGTGCCGGGCGTCGGCACCGATCACGGCCACGGCTTCGAACACGCGCCCGCGCGCGGCGGGCAGCGAGGTCAGCACGACGGGGCTGGCCACGCTGTCGTCGATGAAGCTGTCGGACTCCAGTGCCAGATTGAGCCAGCGCCGCCATTCGCTGAAGCTGTATTTTTCGCTGTCGTCGGCCAGATCGTGGCGCAGGGTTTCCAGCGTGTCGAGCATGTGGGCGCCAGCAGCGTCGGCCTTGAGCGGCGTGACGGCATGGATTGCCGTGAGGCTGTCGTTCAGCCGGCTGAGCCAGACGGCCAGCGGCGCGCGATTCTGCGCAAAGTTTTGCCTGGCGCCAAACAGCGCGGCCAACCACGGCGGCAGTTCGCCAAACCCGGTCTGCACCAGCCGCAGGATGTCGGTCATGCCCTGCGCGACGCCCTGGCGACGCAGCGCGAGTTCGAGTTGCAGCACCTGATCCTGCCGCCCGGCCAACTCACCCAGCAGAAAAGGTGATTTCAGCAGGTCGAGCAGTTCGACATGCGGAAAGTCGCCCGAGACACATTCGAGCCAGCGGTCGATCACGGCAGCGACGGCGGTGGTCGACAGCGTCCAGCCGGTTTCGTCTGCCACCAGCACGTCCATGCGTTCGAGCAGGGCGCGCACCCGACGCGCGGTTTCGCGGTCGAGCGCGATCAGGGCAAGGTCGCGTTTGCCCGCTTGTAATTGCCCGGCCACCCAGGTCGCGACCGCGCGTGCTTCGGCTTCGAGATGCGGTGCCGGACACAGTGTCAGGTGCGCAATGACGGGGGATTCCGGGTGATGCGCGGCCAATGCGGCGGCGCGCTGGCGCAGCGGCGGCTCGGTGTGTTGCCACGCCTGATGCAGGGTGTGGGCGATGGGACTATCGGCCGCCAGCTCAAACAGCGTGACCGGAGCGTGCTCGGTACAGCGGTCGAGAAACTGCTGTTCGACGGCGGTGAGCCTGCCCAGGGCGTAGCCATAGATGGGTTGTGCTGCGGACCGGACATGCGCCAGGCATGTGTCGAGCGCGCGGGCATAGCGCGCTTGCGGGTCGTTGCCGCCGGTGTTGAGCGCTTGCCACACGGCTTCGATGAGCGCCGTTTCATGATCAAGTGCGTTGGCGTGCAATGCGCGAATCTGCGAGCCGATGTCGCCGCCCAGCCGCGCGGCGGAGAGTTCGTCGGCCAGTTGCAACAGCTCGTTGGCGAGCGCCCACTTGTCGATATTGCCAAGCCAGCCGAGGCCCCGCAGCACGCCATGCAGCCGTGCCAGCCGTCGCGCCTGCGGTTCGCTGCGCTCGTCGGCCACGGTTTGTGCCCAGCTTTTGAGCGGCATGATGCGCGGCGGAATCAACACGGGCAAGCCGGCGGCTTGCGCCAGAACCCGTGCAAAATCCTGGCCGGCCCGATGATTGGGGGCGAGCACCGTCAGCCCGGACAGATCGGGCAGGCGGTCGGCGTGATGTTCGAGTAGTGCGCGGGCGACGGCGTGCGGCAGCGAACCGCTGCTCAGTACGCATGACTTCACCCGGGCTTCAGCCCGGATCGGATCGGCATCCTTGGGGGGAATCGTCGCGATTCCCACCGGATTCAGCGTTCCAGATACTGCAGCTTGTCTTTGACGCCAGCCCACTCGTCGGCGTCCGCGGGCGGGTCCTTGCGCTCGATGATGACTTTCCACCCCTTGGCGAGCTCGGCGTTCAGCGCGATAAAGGCGCGCTGGTCGTCCGGCACGTCATCCTCGGCATAAATCGCCTCGACCGGGCATTCGGCCACGCACAGGGTGCAGTCGATGCACTCTTCGGGGTCGATGACGAGGAAGTTGGGGCCTTCGTGGAAGCAGTCCACCGGGCAGACATCGACACAATCCGTGTATTTACACTTCACGCAGGCTTCGGTTACAACATAAGTCATTTGTGTTTACCTTGAATATTGAGAAAACAGCCGGATGCTTGCATGCGGCAATTTTGATGTAGCATATCGGCACAAAACCGAATTTTCCAGCATTACCACCTTCCAAAACTTTCCAGG
>JBFHXL010000173.1:0-4664 GCA_041599035.1 Thiobacillus sp.
GACCCACAGGGCAATGCGACGATGGGCGCGGGCATCGAAAAGCGCACGGCGCTGCCGACGGTGTACCAGATCCTGCTGAATCAGGTGACCGTGCGTCAGGCCAGGATGCGCTCGGGGCCGGGTCACTTCGATGTGATTCCGGCCAACCGCGAGCTTGCGGGTGCCGAAATCGATCTGGTGAACCTGGAGCAACGCGATCTGCGGCTGAAGGCGGCATTGGAGGAGGTGGCGGATGACTACGATTTCATCCTGATGGACTGTCCGCCGACCCTGAACCTGCTGACGGTGAACGCGTTTGCGGCGGCGCAGACGGTGTTGATTCCGATGCAGTGCGAATACTACGCGCTGGAAGGCCTGACCGATCTGGTGGCGACGATCAAGAAAGTGAAGCAGCGGCTCAATCCCGGCATTCAGATCGAAGGGCTGTTGCGGGTGATGTTCGACCCGCGCAGCACGCTGGCGCAGCAGGTGTCGGAGCAGATCAAGCAGCATTTTGGCAACAAGGTGTACGACACCGTGATTCCGCGCAACGTGCGGCTCGCCGAAGCGCCGAGCCACGGCTTGCCGGTGCTGGCTTACGACCGCCAGTGCAAGGGTGCAAAAGCGTATATGGAACTGGCCGAGGAGACGCTCAGGCGTTCCGGCCTGATGGCAAGGGAGAAAACAGATGGCCAAGCTTAAGGGACTCGGACGCGGACTCGACGCGCTGCTGGGCGGCGAAGACAATGCCGCGCCGCCGCAGGGCGACCTGCGCATGATGAAGGTGACGCAGCTGGCACCGGGCAAATACCAGCCGCGCAGCCAGATGGACAGCGAATCGCTGCAGGAACTGGCCGATTCGATCCGGGCGCAGGGGCTGATGCAGCCGATTCTGGTGCGCGAGGTGGAAACCGGCTACGAGATCATCGCCGGCGAGCGCCGCTGGCGTGCCGCGCAGCTGGCGGGATTGAGCGACATCCCGGTGCTGGTGCGCGAAGTCGCGGACGACGCGGTGGCGGCGATGGCGCTGATCGAGAACATCCAGCGCGAAGACCTCAATGCCATCGACGAGGCGCATGGCCTGCAGCGCTTGATCCATGAATTCGGCATGACCCATGATGCGGTGGCGCAGGCAGTCGGCAAGTCGCGGGCTGCGGTGTCCAACCTGTTGCGGCTGTTGAACCTGTCGCGTCCGGTGCAGGACATGCTCACCGCAGGCCTGATCGAAATGGGCCATGCACGGGCGTTGCTGCCCTTGCAGGCGGGGCCCCAGCGCGAACTGGCGCATGAGATCGAAACCCGCGGATTGTCGGTGCGCGAAGTCGAGCGCCGGGTGGCCCGGCTCAAGGACGCGCCTGTCGCAGCAAGCAAGCAAGCGGTTTCGCGTGACATCCTGCGGCTGGAAGAGGCATTGGCTGACGCGCTCGGCATGACCGCCCATATTCAAAGCGGCCGCAAAGGCAACGGCAAGCTGACGTTGCATTTCGGCAGCGCGGACGAACTGCAGGGCCTGCTGCAACGGCTGGGCATTCAGCTGTAAGGCGGGCCGGGTTCTGGCCAAATCACCCGTGGCGGATATACAATATTACTATGTAGTGAAATGCTCTATCAGGGCGCTTGATGATTGCATAGACCCCACTAATTCTAGTATTATGAAGGGCTAATGTTTTTCGGCATTCCGAGCGGCATCCGGCGAGTGGCGTTGGTGCAGGCGGGGCTTGCGCCTGTAGCCGCACTGGTTGGCGCGGTGTTCGTCGGGTGCGAGGCGGCGATGTCCCTGTTGTATGGCGTGGGGGTTGCGCTTGCGGTCAGCGCGGTGCTGTTGTGGCGTGAGCGGCAATCGATGCGGCACCCCGAATGGGATCAGCATCGCCTGTTCAGGCTCTTCATGCGCGCCGGGGTCGAGCGCTTGCTGGTCCTGGTGGGTCTGCTGCTAATCGGACTCGGCGGGCTGAAGCTCGCGCCCCTGCCCCTGCTGCTGGGATTGATTGTGGCGCAGTTTGCCTGGCTGGCGGCGATAAGCGGCCGTAACGACAACAAATAAAAAAAGCAGAAGACGGCGGGTTGTGCAAAGGTTGGTTTTGAATGGAAATGCCTGGCGTCTCCATTCAAAACTTACTTATTGAATTTGATCACTATGGCTACGGAATACGCTTCCTCAGGCGAGTACATCAAGCATCACCTGCAAAACCTGACCTATGGCCAACTACCTGATGGCACCTGGGGCTTTGCCCACGGTGCGGCAGAAGCCAAGGCCATGGGTTTCTGGGCGATCAACGTCGACAGCATGCTGGTCTCGATCGGCCTCGGTGTGCTGTTCCTGTTCCTGTTCCGCCTGGCGGCCAAAAAGGCCACGACCGGCGTGCCCGCAGGCCTGCAGAATTTTGTCGAGTGGATCATCGAGTTCGTCGACCATTCCGTGCGCGGCTCCTTTTCCGCGCAGAATGCGATGGTCGCCCCGCTGGCGCTGACCGTGTTCATGTGGGTGTTCCTGATGAACCTGATGGACCTGTTTCCGGTCGACTGGCTGCCGTTTGTTGCAACGATGGCGGGCGTGCCGCATCTGAAAGTGGTGCCGTCGACCGACCCCAACGTGACCTTCGGCCTGTCGCTGTCGATCTTCTTCCTGGTGCTGTATTACAGCGTCAAGATGAAAGGCGCAGGCGGCTTCTTCTCCGAGTTGGCGTTCCAGCCTTTCCCCAAATTCCTGTTTCCGGTCAACCTGCTGCTCGAAGGCGTGGGCCTGATCGCCAAGCCGATTTCACTGGCGCTGCGTCTGTTCGGCAACATGTATGCCGGCGAAATGATCTTCATCCTGATCGCGCTGATGTTCGGCGGCAGCTGGATGCTGGCTTTGTTTGGCGGAGCGCTGCAGTGGGCGTGGGCGGTATTCCACATTCTCATCATTACGCTGCAGGCCTTCATTTTCATGACGCTGACCATCGTGTATCTGGACATGGCGCATGCCGAGCATCACTGATTTTGTTTTTTTGCTTTCAATTTCAACTTCAACTTTAATTTTTACTTTTAGGAGCAACAAATGGAAATGACTCAAGCCGTGCTGTACATCGCTGGTGCCTTGATGATGGGCCTGGGCGCACTCGGTGCAGCCGTGGGTATCGGCATCCTCGGCGGCCGCTTCCTCGAAGGCGCTGCGCGCCAGCCCGAGTTGATCCCGATGCTGCGTACCCAGTTCTTCATCGTCATGGGCCTGGTCGACGCCGTGCCGATGATTGCGGTCGGTCTGGCCATGTACGTTCTGTTTGCCGTCGCCGGTTAATTCGCGGGCCGGTTTTTGGTTTACCCGGAACTTGTCTAATTCCCCAATAAAGGTGCGGATATGAATTTCAACGCAACTTTGATCGGCCAGTCCATCACGTTCATCTTCTTCGTGTGGTTCTGCATGAAGTACGTGTGGCCGCCGATCATGAACGCGCTCGAAACGCGCAAGAAGCAGATCGCCGACGGTCTGGCTGCGGGCGACCGCGGCAAGCACGAGCTGGAGCTGGCGGCCAAGAAAGCCAGTGAAAACCTGCGCAACGCCAAGACGCAGGCGTCCGAGGTGATTGCCCAGGCTGAAAAGCGCGCGGCGCAAATCGTCGAAGAGGCGAAAACGGTCGCCAAGGAAGAAGGTGAGCGCCAGCTTGCCGCAGCCAAGGCCGAGATCGACCAGGAAGCCAACCGCGCGCGTGAAAGCCTGCGCGAACAGGTTGCCGCACTGGCCGTGGCCGGGGCAGAAAAAATCCTGCGCCGTGAAGTCAATGCGCAAACCCATGCCGAGCTGCTGGGCCAGCTGAAAGCCGAGCTGTAAGCCATGAGCGAACTGTCTACCCTGGCGCGCCCCTATGCCGAAGCGGTGTTCCGCCTGGCGCAGGATGAAAACGACCTGGCAGGCTGGTCGGCGCGGATCGCTTCGCTGGCCATGATCGTTTCCGATGCGCAACTGGCGCGGCTGAATGCCGACCCCGCAGTGGCGGCGGATCGCGTCGCCACCCTGGTGATCGAGGTGGCCGGTCCCGGCCTCGGCGAGCGCGGCGCGAGCTTCGTCAAGGTGCTGGCCGAAAACGACCGCCTGTCGCTGCTGCCGGAGATCGGCGCGCAGTTCGAAACGCTGAAAGCCAGCGCCGAAGGCACCATCGAGGCCACCATCAGCAGCGCGCAGGAATTGACGCAGGCACAGATCGACGATCTGGTGGCCGGGCTCAAGGCCAAATTCAAGCGCGCGGTGACGGTGCAGGTGGCGGTCGATCCCGAACTGATCGGCGGCGCCGTGATTGCCGTTGGCGACAAGGTGATAGACGGCTCGGTGAAAGGGCGCCTGCAGCGCATGGCTTTCGCGCTACAGGGTTAACGCGGCTAGGCTAACGTACTCATATTTATCGGAACCGCCAGACTTAATTTTTGAACCTCGGGGTTCGGAGAACACACATGCAATTGAATCCAAGCGAAATCAGCGAACTGATTAAAGCCAAGATCGAAAACCTCGGCGCCTCAAGCGAATTGCGCACCCAGGGCACGATCGTGTCCGTTACCGACGGCATCGTCCGCATTCATGGCTTGTCCGACGTGATGTCGGGTGAAATGATCGAAATGCCGGGCAACACCTTCGGCGTGGCGCTGAACCTCGAGCGCGACTCCGTTGGCGCCGTGATCCTGGGCGACTACGAGCACATCAAGGAAGGCGA
>JBFHXL010000174.1:0-4657 GCA_041599035.1 Thiobacillus sp.
ACCAAGTGTTCGAGAATGCGGCCTTCCTGATCGGTCAGACCCGCTTCAGTCAAACTGGTGGGACGGTTTTTTTCGCGCAGCGAATTCACCAGCAATTGCGTCAGGCTTTCGCTGATGGTGATCTTGCCGCGCGCCGCCTCGGCCAGTTGCCGCATCAGGTCTTCCGGTTCCATGTCCTTCAGCAGATAGCCGTCGGCTCCACCCTGCAGCGCGGCCATCAGGTCTTCCGCCTGATCCGACACGGTGAGCATGATGACGCGGGAATCCAGATCGGTGTCCTTGATTTCCTTCAACACCTCGATGCCGCTCATGTCCTTCATGTTGAGATCAAGCAGGATCATGTCCGGGTGCAGTTGATGGGCCAGGGCGATACCTTCCTTGCCGCTGGCCGCTTCGCCGACAAACCGGAAAGCCGGCTCGGCCTGGATCAGCTGGATCACGCCTTTGCGAAACAGGGGGTGGTCATCGACGACCAGTATGGTTTGGGGATCGGTCTGATTCATGTGTTTACAGTTGCGTGCAAAGATGGGACAGGAATGGACGCTTCGCGCCGGCTGCCCGGCATGAAGCGAAGCGTGATGCGCGTTCCCGCGTCAGGCAGATTCTCGGCCGTCAACTGACCGTTCAGATTGTTCGCCCGCTCTTCCATGATCGTCATGCCGTAATGGTGGGCACCGGCGGCTTCGTGAATGCCGATTCCGTCGTCGGTGATCGTGGCCACGACCGAACCGTCGCTTTCATGGTTCACGCTCACCTGGGCATGCTGGGCCTGCGCATGATTCAGCACGTTGGACAGAGCCTCACGCACGATTTGCAAGGCATGGATTTCCTCGTTCGGGCTCAGCTTGCAGCCTACCAGATCGACGTCCAGCGTAATCGGAATGTCTCCGCGGCGGCTGAATTCCGATACGGTGGTGTGCAGCGCGGCACTCAGCCCTTCGCCTTCAATGCGCAACCGGAACGTGGTCAACAGTTCGCGTAGCTGACGATAGGCGCTGTTGAGCCCTTCACGCAGTTCCTCCAGCACCTCTTTGGCCTCGGCACTCCGCTGTGGATTGTCGATTAGCGGCTTCATGCGACTGACCTGGATTTTCATGTAGGCGAGCGACTGCGCCAGCGAGTCGTGCAATTCGCGCGCCAGGGCGGCGCGTTCTTCCAGCAGCGACAGCCGCCGGCTCTGCTCGGTGCGGCGCGCGGTGCCGATCGCAATGCCGATATGGCGCGACAGCGCATCCAGCAACTGCGACTGCCATGGCGCCAGTTCCTTGTCGGGCGGCATTTCCAGTTGCAGCACGCCATATTGCTGCTCGGTGTCCTTGAGCGGGAGCGACAAAATATGCCGCCCATCCTTGAGCGAATAAATGTCTTGCGATGCATGCGCCAGACATTCCGTACAGTTCATCAGACCGCACATGTCCGCATCGCCGTTCTCCGGACGCAGCGTACTGGCGATCACCCGGGGACGCGCGTCACCGGTTTCCACCATGCAGGCCAGACCATGCCCCACGCCCAGCACCGTCTCCAGATCCTTCAGCAGGATGGCATAGGCATCCGGTGCCACCGGCCCGTTATAGAGCCGGGCGATGGAATGGTAGAGCAGTTCCAGCGAGCGGTTGGCGATGGTCAGTTCGGCCGTTTTCTCATCGACCCGGACTTCGAGATTCTGGTACAGCTTGGAAAGATCTTCCGCCATGTGGTTGAAGGCCTGTCCCAGACGTCCCAGTTCGTCGCTGCCCGTGTGCTCGGTGCGCGCCGCCAGGTTGCCACGCCCGACGTTAGCAGCGAACGCAAGCAGTTCACGCAACGGCAGGAGCAAGTCGTTGCGCGCCATATACAGGGTAAGCGCGCCAACCAGAAGCGTCATCAGCAAGGCGGCACCCAGCACCAGGCGCAGCACCAGAATCTTGGCTTCGGTGTCGCCTTCGATTTGCTTGACCAGACCGTTGATCTGTTCGACAAACATCGAGATTTCCTCGATCAGCGGCATGGTGTTGGCCACGTCGGCTGTGCCCTTCCCGGCCACCGACAGAAAGCCCGGCTTGATGCGGTTGCGCCAGGTATCCAGCACCGTCATGTAGCTGGCCGTCAAACGCGATTCGGTCCGCTTCGTCATCAATGACGTGATGCGCGCGTCCTGCAGGGTGGCATCGAAGGTATCGACTGCCTTGCGCAATGACACCAGGGTATCGCCCCCACCGGGCATGCGTGCCGATAGCGCCAGGCTGGTCATCTTGTATGTCTGCATGCGCAGGCTGCCGGCCAGGTTGATCGCCTCGCCGCCGCCTTGCACCGATTCGGCGATGATGCCCGAACTCGCCATGCCGATAATGGAGAAAAAGGCGATCAGCGCCAGTGCACCGCCCAGTTTGAGCAGCAGGGAATCCTGCAGAAATCCGCGTTTTTCTTTCATGTTCGCTTATTGGCCAGATGGCTCGCCCGGAATCTTAAGAAGTACCACCAATGTACCCCTGGTCCCCGAGCCGGACGCTGTAAACGGCCAATTATTCAATGTAATAAAGCACTCACAAGCTACTCCCTGTGCCAGTTCGAAACAAGGGCTGCCCGATGGCGTGAAATATCTTATTGCCCATTTCACGATTGGTGGCTTTGCATTTACTTTTTTGCTACAGTTCGGGTGCGACACATTGTCGCAGTGGCGAAAAGCCCTCCGGGCCCGCTTTATTGAAACGATTCGGATTGTCTCTAACGTACTTTCCGCGAATCGGCAGGCAACAGATTTTTTTGACTCAGGGAGCCAGGCAATCATGAAACAGGACGACATCAAATCACCCGACACGCAACTCGACCTCGGTCGCAGAAAGTTTCTGAACACCACCGCACTGGTGGGCCTCTCAGGCGTGGGCCTCTCGGTCGGTCTGTCGGCCTGCAACAAGGAATCGGCGCCCACCGCAGCCGCTCCGGGCGCAACCGCCGAAGCGGGTGCACACAGCCCTTACGAAGTGGCGCCTGGCCAACTCGATGAATACTACTCGTTTTCCAGCGGTGGCCATTCCGGCGATGTGCGCATCTACGGTCTGCCGTCCGGCCGTCAACTGAAGAGCATTCCGGTCTTCAACACGGACAACCTGGTCGGCTGGGGCATCACCAACGAATCCAAAGCCATCATCGGTACCAAACCCGATGGCTCGCTGAAATACTCCACCGGCGACACCCACCACGTCCACCAGTCCTATACCGACGGCACCTACGACGGCAAGTACATGTTCGTGAACGACAAGATCCACGGTCGTCTGGCGCGCATCCGCATGGACACCATGGAATGCGACAAGATCACCGAAATCCCCAATATCCAGGGCTTTCACGGTACCTTCACCGACAAGCGTGACCCGGTCGACGAGAGCATCAACCATACCACCCGCGTGTTCTGCGGCGCCGAGTTCTCGATTCCGCTGCCCAACGACGGGCGCGACATGGAAGATGGCAGCAAGTACAAATCGCTGTTCACCTGTATCGACTCCAACACCATGGACGTGCGCTGGCAGGTGCTGATCGACGGCAACTGCGACCTGGTTGCAACGTCCTACGACGGCAAACTGACCTGTACCAACCAATACAACATCGAGATGGGCATCCATTACGAAGACATGATGGCGGCCGAAATGGACGCCTGCCTATTCTTCAACGTGGCCCGTGTCGAAGAAGCAGTCAAGGCCGGCAAGTTCACCACCATCGGCAGCTCCAAGGTTCCGGTAGTGGACGGCACACGGGCCTCCAACAAGGACCCGAAAACCGCGCTGACCTGCTACGTGCCGATTCCGAAGAACCCCCACGGCGTGAACATCAGCCCGGACGGCAAGTATTACGCCTGCTCGGGCAAGCTTTCGCCGACCGCTTCGGTGATCGAGCATGCCCTGGTGCTGAAATGGTTCGACGGTGAACTGCCCAACGCACGCGACGCCGTGGTTGCAGAACCCGAAATCGGTCTGGGCCCGCTGCACACCGGCTTCGACAACAAGGGCAACGCCTATACCACGCTGTTCCTCGACAGCCAGATCGTCAAGTGGAACGTCGAAGCCGCGATCAAGGCCTTCAAGGGTGACAAGACTGCCAAAGCCGTGGTCGACCGCATCGACGTGCATTACCAGCCGGGCCATGGTTTCACCTCGATGGGTGAAACCAAGGAATCGGATGGCCGCTTCTTCAACTCCGACAACAAGTTCTCCAAGGACCGTTTCCTGCCCGTCGGCCCGCTCCACTGCGAGACGGCACAGTTGATCGATATCAGCGGCGACAAGATGAAACTGGTGCATGACCACTCGGTACTTTCCGAGCCGCATGACTCGATCATCGTCCGTCGCGACATCATCAAGACGCGCCAGATTTACGACATGAACGAGTTCCCGAACGCCGTGAAGGATCCCAAGGAATCGGGTGTCTTCCGCAACGGCAAAAAAGTGACCGTCAAGCTTACCAGCCAGGCACCGGCGTTCAGCATGCGCGAATTCAAGATCAAGAAAGGAGATGAGGTCACCATCATCCTGACCAACCACGACAAGGTGGAGGACTTGACCCACGGCTTCGCGATGCCGAAGTACGACATCAACTTCATCGTCAACCCGCAGGAGACCAAGTCGGTCACCTTCATCGCCGACAAGCCTGGCGTCTACTGGTGTTACTGCACCCACTTCTGTCACGC
>JBFHXL010000175.1:0-4640 GCA_041599035.1 Thiobacillus sp.
AAGGCCGACGACGCCACGCCCCTGCCTACCCAGCTCACGCCGGTGTATCCCACCACCGCTGGCCTCGGGCAAGCCACGCTGCGCAAACTGGTCATGCGTGCGCTGGAAGCGCCCATCAGAGACACCCTGCCGGCCGACTGGCTGGCCGAACTCGGCTTGCCGGAACTGGAAAGCAGCATTCGCCTGCTGCACCAGCCGCCGCACGACAGTGCGCTGGCAGAACTCGAATCGCACCGCCACCCGGCCTGGCAGCGGCTGGCATTCGACGAATTGCTGGCACAGCAACTATCCCTGGCCACGGCGCGCCGGCAACGGAAAAGCCACCGCACCACGCCCCTGCCCGCACGACACCAGCTGACGACACATTTCACCCGCACGCTGCCGTTCGAACTGACTGCGGCCCAGGTGCGCGCCTGGCAGGAGATCAGTGCCGATCTGGAACAGCCCCACCCCATGCGCCGCCTGCTGCAGGGCGACGTCGGCAGCGGCAAAACCGTGGTGGCCGCGCTTGCCTGCCTGCAGGCCATCGAAAACGGGCTGCAGGCAGCCTTCATGGCGCCGACCGAAATTCTCGCCGAGCAGCATTACCGCAAGCTGGCCCCCCCCTTGTCGGCGCTCGGCGTGCGCTGCGCCTGGGTATCCGGCAGCCAGAAAAAGTCGGCACGCACCGCCGCCTGGCAGGCGATTGCCGCAGGTGAAGTCGACCTCGCATTCGGTACCCACGCCCTGTTTCAGGAAGCCGGCCGTTTTGCCCGGCTGGGGCTGGCGGTCGTCGACGAACAGCACCGCTTCGGCGTCGGTCAGCGGCTGGCGCTGATGCACAAGGGCACGGAGCCGCATCAGCTGATGATGAGCGCAACGCCAATTCCGCGCACCCTGGCGATGAGCTTTTTTGCCGATCTCGACGTGTCGACGATCGACAGCCTGCCACCCGGCCGTACCCCCATCGTCACCAAGCTGGTCGGCGCCGCGCGGCGCGATGACGTGCTGGCACGGGTACGCGAAGTCTGCCTCGCCGGTGGCCAGGCGTACTGGGTCTGTCCGCTGATCGAGGAATCGGAAAAACTGCAGTTGCAGACCGCACAGGACACCTATGCGACCCTGGTGGAACAGCTCCCGGATTTGCGCATCGGCCTGGTCCACGGTCGACTGAAACCGGATGAGAAACAGGCCGTGATGACCGCGTTTCAGGCGCATGAAATCGATCTGCTGGTCGCCACCACGGTGATCGAGGTGGGCGTGGATGTGCCCAACGCCGCACTGATGATCATCGAGCACGCCGAGCGCATGGGGCTGGCCCAGTTGCATCAATTGCGAGGCCGCGTCGGACGTGGCAGCCGCGAATCGGTATGCGTGCTGCTGTATGAGACGCCGCTGTCGGAACTGGCACGGGCACGGCTCAAGGTTATTTTCGAGCACACCGACGGCTTCGAGATTGCACGCCAGGATCTGCTGCTGCGCGGTCCGGGCGAACTCATCGGGCATCGCCAGAGCGGCCTGCCGATGCTGCGCTTTGCCGACCTCGAGCGTGATGTCGCCCTGCTGGAAAGTGCGCGCAATCTGGCGCAACGCTGTTTGACCACGCATCCGGACATCGCCGAACGCCACGTCGAACGCTGGCTCGGAAGTCGTCAGGCCCTAGCCGCCACCTGAGCGCCACAGGCTCAGCGCCGGGATATAGGTCAACAGCAGCAGCCAGACCAGCAGAATGCTCAGGAAAGGCAGTGCGGCGCGGAACACCGCGAGCACCGGTTGCTTGAAGCGCTGGCTGGCGAGGAAAAGGTTGATCCCCACCGGCGGCGTGAGGTAGCCGATTTCCAGGTTGGCGAGAATGACGATGCCCAGATGCACCGGGTGGATGCCGAAGTGCATCGCCAGCGGCAACAACAGCGGAGTGACGATGACGATGGCGGAAAAGATGTCCATCATGCACCCCACCGCCAGCAGGGCGAGGTTCATCCACATCAGGAACTCAAGCGGGCTTTTGACCCGGGCCTGGACCCAGTCGAGCATATGCATCGGCACCTGTGCGTCGATCAGCAGATTGGTCAGCCCCAGGCTCAACCCCAGAATGATGAAAAGGCTTCCCACCAGCGTGGCGGCTTCGTAGGCCACCCACAGCAGCGCCTTCGCACCGATGGTTCGGTGGATCAGGGTTTCGAGCATGAGTGCGTATAGCGCAGTACAGGCGGCGAGTTCGGCAACGGTCAATAGCCCGGCTGCCAGCCCGCCCACCACCCCGACCGGTAACAGCAGATCGGCCCAGCCCTCACGTGCCGCGGCAACGAGCTCATGCATCTGGAAGGGGTGACGTGGCACACCACGCGCACCGCGCACCAGGGCATAAGCGCCCACCATCATGAACAGCAGCAGGGTCGGCAGCAGACCGGCCAGAAACAATTCGCCAATGTTGACCTGAGCCACCACGCCATAGAGCAGCACGGCCAGACTGGGCGGCAGCAGCAGCCCCATCGATCCCCCCGAGGTGATGAGCCCGAGCGCGAACTTCTCCGGATAACGCTCGTGTTTCAGCATCGGATACAGCAGCCCACCGAGCGCCAGGATGGTGACCCCCGAGGCTCCGGAAAATGCGGTGAAAACCATGCATGTCACGGTCGCGACCCAGGCCATGCCGGACGGCATCCAGCCCAGCAATGCATTGAAAAAACGCACCAGTCGCCGTGGCGCCCCCCCCTGCCCCAGGGTCGCCCCGGCCAGCACGAAAAGCGGAATGGCGACCAGATTCGGCGATGCGGCAAGCCGCGCAAACTCGACCATCAACAATGCCGGATCCAGCTGGGCCTCATGGGTCGCAGTGAGCGCTGCCGCACCCAGCACGATAAAGAGAGGCATGCCCGCCAGGGCCAGAACGATGAAAAGCAGCGTGGTCACGATGCCTTTACCTGGATCGACAGCACGGCACGCAACACGAAATGGACCACGAGCAAACCGAACGCGATCGGCATGATCAGGCCCATCCAGGTCAGCCATGCCGCATCGGATGACTGGTACTGCCGCACATCGAGCCAATACGCCCATGCGGCATGCGTGAGCCGCGCACACACCAGGGCAGCGACCAGGTTGAAGGGGGGGGCAGTCCACTGTCGCCAGCGCGGACGCGCCGTCAGATTGGCGGGGTCGAGGTGCAGATGACGTTGCGCGGCGACCGCAAGCGCGGCACCCGGCAACGCCACCCACAGCACCAGCTGGCGCAGCATGAGGTCGCCGCCGGGCAAGGTCGTGTGGAACAGATTGCGGCCGATGATATCCGCCGCCGACAGCGCGAGCATGGCAGCGAACGCGAGGAACGCAGCGCCAAGCTCGACCCGGGTCAGCGCCTGTTCCAGCCAGCGACAGGCGCGCAGCACGCCCACCTTAATGCGTGCCGCCGCGATACTGGGCCAGTGCGGCATCCACCTGCCGGTCGAGATCGGCGGACAGATAGTCCCTGGCCTCCAGAACGCTGACGGCTTTGTGGGTGCGTACGACCTGCTCGGAAAGATCGATTTTTTCCAGGCCCGCCATCGGCTGGGTGCTTTTCGCCAGCACGGCGAGCGATTTCAGATCATCGCGCCGGGTGTCGGCAATCAGTTTCTGCGAAAGCGGCGCACCGGTGCTTTTCAGCAGGGCCTGCAGGTCCGGAGGCAGCCCGAGATAGAATTTGTTCGACACCACCACCGCACCGATCCCCGTCGCCATGGGCTGGCTGCTCATGTAAGGTGTTTTGCCTGCCCACTGCATGGCAATGCTGGCGAGCGGCGTGCTCACGACCGTATCAATCAGCCCCGTCGAAAGGCCGGTATACACCTCGGTAATCGGCAGCGCCACCGGTGACCAGCCATTTGCATTAAAAAACGCATCGATGAAGCGATCGCCCTGCCACTGCCAGATGCGGCGGCGCGCAAGTTCATCCAGACTTGCCAGCGGCCTGCTCGAAAAAAAATGGATGTTGCCGACTTCCATCCAGGCAACAAGCTCGTACCCATTGCTGCGAAACCCGGTATCGATCGCAGGCTGGATCTTGGCGCGCACGGCGTCGATCTCGGCATGATCACGAAACAGGAAAGGCGTTTCAAGCACGCGCGCAGGCGGGAAAATCTCCCCGATTCCGTGGCCCGACAATGCCGCGCCCTGCAACTGGCCGAAGCGGATCTTGCGCAGCATGTCGGGTTCGTCGCCCGAGATGCCACCGGGGTAGAACTTGACCATGAGCCGGCCCCGGCTTCGGGTTGCCAGTTCACGGCTCCAGGCGTCGAACGCTTTCATCCAGGTCGAGCCCTGCGGTGCCAGCGTGGCGAATTTGAGCACATAGGTATCGGCCGCATGCGTTGCCACGCTTGCACACAGACACAGCACCGCAAGAAAGGCTTGCAACACGGGGCGACGATTCAGGTTCAAAACAATTCCTCCTCTTGGGCCAGCAGGGCGGCGGCCTTATGCCTGGCCAGTGCATTGGCGAAGTTGAGATCAGGATCGGATTTTGCACGGTCCGGCGCATTCACGACCCGGGTCAACGTCGCGTGAAATGCGGCACGATCATTCATTTGCCGCATCAGATATTTCGCGCGATACATGTCCACCAGCAGCATCTTGTTCTTGCCGATCTCGGCAGCACGGTCGAAATGCTGCGTCGCACGCGT
>JBFHXL010000176.1:0-4611 GCA_041599035.1 Thiobacillus sp.
CCTTCCGCACCCGCGCATCGAACGCCCGCGCGCCGCTGGCCTCGATATCCGTCTCGGTGCGGATCGACAGCATCGGCACCGCATGGCGCACCTTCGGAAACGCATCGAGCGGTTTTCCGCCTACGCGCTGCGTCGGCGAATCGGGAGTGACAAGTTCGGGGTGCTCGGCTTCGAGTTGCTGCAGTTCGCGAAACAGACGGTCGAATTCCGCGTCCGGTATCGTCGGCTGGTCGAGCACATAGTACGCGTGATTGTGGCGCTCGATTTCCCGGCGCAACGCGGTCACGCGCGCCGTGACCTCGGGCAGCGCCATCAGGAAAACAGCCGCAGCGCCCGTCGCGAACCGGACGGCACGCCGCGCGCTTCCATGCTTTCGTATATACGCGTGAGTTGGGTGCGGATTTTCTCGATTCCGGTATCGGTCAGCGGCCGCAGATTGTCGTCCACCAGGATGCCGCCGACTTCACTGGCCAACTTGCGGCCAAATGCAACCATGCCGTCGAACACCTTGAGACCATCCGGAACACGCGGCACGTCGAACTGCAGGGTAACGCCCCGTGAGGTTTGTCCCTCAACCACGGTGGGACCAAAGGGCTCGGCATCATGATTGCACAGGGCGTAGAGCGGCTCGCCACGGCTATCAAGCAGCTGGTATGTGCCATCGACCCCAAGCACCATGCCGCTGCTTTCCGCATCGCGCACAATACGCGCCAGATTCACCGCGCCCTCACCCCGTGCGACCACATTCAGGCCGATCAGGACATCGACATCGACACAGAAATGATCGATCGAGTTCGCGCGTTCGAGGGCATGGGCCACATCGTCGCACACAACGTTCAGGCCATGCGCCTGGGCAGTCGTCTGCAACAGCCCGCACAGGGCCGACAGTTGTTCTTCCTGCACCGCGCCATTGCGGTCGGCCAGTTGCAAGGTGACCACGATTTGCTGATACGTCACGTCACGCCAGGGCTGAACCTCTTCCCACGCTGTCGCCCCCGCAGGCAGTCCCCTCCAGTGGACGGCCTTGCCAAGCGTGCGTGCATGGTTGAAGGCATCGGCAAAGACGCTGGCCAGAATCCCTTCGCCGCCAATGCGAATGCGATATTCGATCAGATCATCGTAGGGTGCCGACGCCAGACCCGCCGAGCGGGAGGGCGGTGGTGTGGCAGTGCCGGAATCAGGATCCGGTCCTGACGGCGCAGCGGGGGTCGCCGCTTCATGATCATCCTGGCTATCCGCCCGCTGGATGTCGGTATCGACATGCAGACGGGGCGGGTTGAGCCCGGCAATTTCGTGATCGCCCTCGCCGTCGAAAGCGGAATCCTGCAGTGCAGGTTCGACTCGCTTGTGGCTATCGCGCGGCAGTGCGCCGGACTGCATCAAGGGGTCGCCCGCCGGCGTCTGGAAGGCTTCATCCGCCTGCTTGCGGAAACGGCGTTCCTGATTCCAGTTAAACAACAGCACCGCCGCCACTATCGCCGCGCCGATCACCACCAGCCAGATCTGTAAATCACTCATTCGTTTTTCCCGACTGAACGGAGTTGACAGACACCACACGAACGAACCATTCGTCCGGCGCGATCATGCCCAGTTCATTGCGCGCACGTTCTTCGATTGCATCGCGTCCCTGCTTGAGATCGGCGATCTCGGCCTGCAAACCTGCATTGCGGGACTGCAGGCGCTGATTCAACGTCTGCTGGGAATCGATATCGAGCGCGCGCTCACGCACTTTCAACCAGCCGCCCTCGCCCAGCCACAGCGGATATTGCAGCAACACGATCGCAACAGCCAGCGCCCAGGTCAAGCCCTGGCGGCGGATGTGCGCACCCAGCCTGAAGACGCCGGAATCAGCCGCGCTGGCGGAAGGCATCGCGTCCGGGGTAGCTTGCCGTGTCACCGAGCTCTTCTTCGATACGCAGCAGTTGATTGTATTTTGCCATGCGATCGGAACGCGACAGCGAACCGGTCTTGATCTGGCGGGCGTTGGTAGCCACCGACAGATCGGCAATCGTGGTGTCTTCGGTCTCGCCCGAACGGTGCGAAATCACCGAGGTATAACCGGCCTGCTTGGCCATCTCGATGGCCTGGAAGGTCTCTGACAGCGTGCCGATCTGGTTGACCTTGATCAGGATCGAATTGGCAATGCCCTTCTCGATGCCTTCCTTCAGAATCTTGGTGTTGGTGACAAACAGATCGTCACCCACCAGTTGCACGCGGGCACCGAGTTTGTCGGTCAGGATTTTCCAGCCCTCCCAGTCGCCTTCGGCCATGGCGTCTTCGATGCTGATGATGGGGTACTTGTCACACCAGGCAACCAGATAATCGGTCAGTTGGGCGGAGGTCAGCTTGAGCCCTTCTGATTCGAGGTGATACAGGCCGTCCTTGTAGAACTCCGATGCGGCGCAGTCCACGCCGATCGCCACGTCGATACCAGGCTGCAGGCCGGCGGCTTCAATCGCCTGCACGATCAGTTTCAGCGCAGCTTCGTGCGATTCCAGATTGGGGGCAAAGCCGCCTTCGTCGCCCACGGTCGTCGCCATGCCGGCTTTGTCGAGCAGCTTCTTCAGTGCATGAAATACCTCGGCACCGTAGCGCAGCGCTTCACGAAAGCTCGGCGCACCGACCGGAATCACCATGAATTCCTGCATATCGATGTTGTTATTGGCGTGCTCGCCACCATTGATGATGTTCATCATCGGCACCGGCAAGGCCATCGGCGCTGCGCCGCCAAGGTAGCGATACAGCGGCAAGCCGGCCTGCTCGGCGGCAGCGCGTGCGCACGCCATCGAGACCGCAAGGATGGCATTGGCGCCCAGACGCGACTTGTTCTCGGTACCGTCGAGCTCGATCATGGTCCGGTCGATGAAGGCCTGATCTTCGACATCGAGGCCAATGATCGCTTCACAGATTTCGGTGTTGATGTGCTCGACGGCTTTCAGCACGCCTTTGCCGAGATAACGTGACTTGTCGCCATCACGCAGTTCGATCGCCTCGCGGCTACCGGTGGACGCGCCCGATGGCACCGCGGCACGGCCCAACACGCCCGACTCCAGCAATACGTCGGCTTCAACAGTGGGATTGCCGCGGGAATCCAGGATTTCCCGGGCGATGACATCAATAATGGCGCTCACTTTGTTTCCTCAAAATTCAATTTTCATCCGCGAAGAACGCGAAGGGACGCGAAGTAAAGAAAAAAACAGGACTTGGGTTTTCTTCGCGCTTCTTCGCGTCCTTTATGCCCTTCGGGTATTCGCGGATCAGGTTTTCATCAACTTGTGTTCAATAAATCCGCGCTGTTTCACCAGCACGTCGATTTCCTTCAATGTTTCCAGCAATTCCTTCATCATGCCCAGCGGCCACGCATTGGGGCCGTCGGACAAGGCGCTGGCCGGATCGGGATGCGTTTCGGCAAACACGCCCGCCACGCCCGATGCGACTGCAGCACGTGCCAGCACCGGCACGAACTCGCGCTGGCCGCCGCTGGTGGCACCCTGCCCGCCCGGCTGCTGCACCGAGTGGGTGGCATCGAAGACGACCGGGCAACCGGTGCCGCGCATGATCGCCAGTCCGCGCATGTCGGACACCAGCGTGTTGTAGCCGAAGGACACGCCGCGCTCGCACACCATGATCTGATCGTTGCCGACCGCGCGCGCCTTGTCCACCACGTTCTGCATATCCCAGGGCGCGAGAAACTGACCCTTCTTGATATTGACCGGGCGGCCCGCACGCGCGACGTTCTGGATGAAATTGGTCTGACGGCACAGGAAAGCCGGCGTCTGCAGCACGTCCACCACTGCGGCCACTTCGTTCAGCGGCGTGTCTTCGTGTACGTCGGTCAGCACCGGTACGCCGATTTTGGCTTTTACTTCCGACAGGATGCGCAAGCCTTCTTCCAGCCCCGGCCCACGGAAAGACTGGGTCGAGGAACGGTTGGCCTTGTCGAACGAGGATTTGTAGATGAAGGGAATGTTCAGTGCGGAACACATCTCCTTCAACTGCCCCGCCGTATCCATGGCCAATTGCTCGGACTCGATCACGCAGGGTCCGGCAATCAGGAACAAGGGCTGATCGATCCCCGCTTCAAAATGACAAAGTTTCATGCGCGCCCTTTTTGTTGATGGGCCAGCGCTGCGTTCACGAACGCATTGAAGAGCGGATGACCGGTGCGCGGATTACTGGTGAATTCGGGGTGGAACTGGCAGCCGACGAACCAGGGATGCACCGAAGTGGGCAGCTCGACCATTTCGCACAGATCGGTGCCCGGCGCGCGCCCGGCCACGACCAGGCCCTTCGCTTCCAGTTCGGCCAGCAGACTGTTGTTGACTTCGTAGCGATGACGATGACGCTCGATGATGCTGGCGGCGCCATAGGTCTCGCGTGCCAGTGTCCCGTCCTTGAGTTCGCAGGGCTGGCCGCCGAGGCGCATGGTGCCGCCCAGATCGGATAATTCACTGCGTTTTTCGAGCTGGCCGCCACGGTCCAGCCACTCGGTGATCAGGCCGATCACCGGATGCGTCGTCGCCGGGTCGAATTCAGTGGAATGCGCATCCGTCATTCCGGCCATATCACGCGCATATTCGACCACGGCGAGCTGCATGCCGAGGCAGATGC
>JBFHXL010000177.1:0-4606 GCA_041599035.1 Thiobacillus sp.
CGGTGAAGACCTGTTTGCGCATTTCTCCGCAATCAACTCCAGCGGCTTCAAGTCCCTGCAGGAAAACCAGAAGGTCAGCTTCGAAGTGACCACTGGCCCCAAGGGCAAGCAAGCATCCAACATCCAGGTCGTGTCGTAATTCTTACGACCTGATGTGAAAAACCCCGGTTCGCCGGGGTTTTTTTATGTGCGCCCGGTACGGGTGCACGCTTATACCCTTCAAAGGACGCACGGAGTTCGTCATGGCGCTCAAAGCCACCATCTACAAGGCCGATTTGCAGGTTGTCGACATGGACCGGAATTATTACGCCGACCATGCGCTGACCATTGCACGCCACCCGTCCGAGACCGACGAACGCATGATGGCACGGGTGCTGGCCTATGCGCTTTACGCGCAGGAAGGCATTGCCTTTACCAAAGGGCTCTTCGATGTCGACGAGCCGGAGGTGTGGGTCAGGAACATGGCGGGCGAAATCACCCTGTGGATCGAACTGGGGCAGCCCGACGAGGCGCGCATCCGTCGCGCCTGCAGCCGCGCCGAACAGGTTGTGGTGCTGTGCTACAGCAGCAGTTGCGACCTGTGGTGGAAGCCGCTCGCCGGCAAGCTGACCCGGCTCGCCAACCTGACCGTGCTGAACCTGCCCGTCGCCACCAGTCAGGCGCTGGCCGCATTGGCCGCACGCAGCATGCGCCTGCAATGCATGGTGCAGGACGGCGAAATCTGGTTCAACGGCGAAACCGAAAACGTGCCCGTCAAACTCGTCCCCCTGCAATCGGCCTGAGCCTTATTGTGCGGGCGGGCAGTTCTTGATGCAGACCGTTTCCGTCAGACGCTGTCCGCCGCAGCCGGTAAAGCAGGTGTCGTAGGCGGGCAGGCAGTTGCAGTCGGCCTCGCAGCTCTGTTTTTCCAGTTGCGCCCGCACCTCGGCACGCGTCGGCAGCGTCGGCGCAGGCGCAGGCGGCGGGAAATACGGCCCCGGCCAGGGACCCCAGCCGTATGGATGATGGTAGGGGGCGCTGTAGAGCCATTCGTAGCGCAACTGGATTTCGTAGCGCTGCAGGGCCAGCGCGTATTGCTTCAGATCGAATTCATACTGCCTGAGCGCGTCGGCGTAGCGCGCCTCCACCTGCGGCTCGATGGTTTTCACGCAGGCCTGATAACGGGACTGGCAATCGCTCTGGCAGGCCGTTTTTCTCGCATCGCAGACCTGAATGCAGGCCCGCCCCGCCGCATCGTCCGGCGGAATCAGGCGGACGCTGGTTTGATACTGCGGCGTGGCGCAGCCTGCCAGCACGCTGAGCAAGGCTGCAGCAACAAAATAGCGTGTCAGGGCGAACGTCTGCATCGGTCAATCCGGAAATCACATGCTTTGATGCAGCATAGACTTTTTGTCTGGATTAGTGCGGACCGAGAAAACGCCCCTCGAGTTCCTGCAGGTTGAGTTCCTGCAGGATCTGCTGCAGCCGTTCGCGCGCGTTCCTGCGCGGCGCATCCTTCCGGGTGGCGATGATGAGCTCGTTCTTCAGCGAATGCTCCCAGCCGACCAGTTCGGTGACGGTGAGCTGGTAACCGTGCGATTCCAGCTGCAGGCAGCGCAACACGTTGGTGATATGGCTGCCGAATTCGCGCGTGTGCAGGGGATGTCGCCAGATCTCGGACAGCGGGGTTTTGCCGAAGGATGCGTTCTTGTGCTTGCGCAGCACGGCTGCGACCTCGGCCTGGCAGCACGGCACCAGCACGATGTGGCGGGCCTGTTTGGCCAGTGCGAAGCGGATCGCGTCGTCGGTCGCCGTGTTGCACGCATGCAGCGCGGTGACGATGTCGATGCGCGGCGGCAGGGTGTCGGTGGTGATCGATTCCGCCACCGTCGCGTTGAGGAAGGTCATGCGATCGAAACCTAGCCGTGTGGCCAACTCGCGTGATTTCTCCACCAGCGCGTCACGCGTCTCGATGCCGTAGATGTGGGCGCCAGGACGGTCTTTCAGAAACAGGTCGTACAGGATGAATCCCAGATACGACTTGCCGGCGCCGTGGTCGGCCAGCGTCAGCGTCTCCTGTCGGGCCAGCACCTCGTTCAGCAGCGGCTCGATGAAATTGCACAGGTGGTACACCTGCTTCAACTTGCGGCGGCTGTCCTGGTTGAGTTTGCCGTCGCGCGTCAGGATGTGCAGCTCCTTCAGCAGTTCGATCGACTGGCCCGGGCGCAGCACATCGGCCAGCGGGTCGGTGAAGGCCGTCTTGACCGCGTTGGGGGCGGGCTTGCCGGCGCGCTTCATGCTGAACCGGTCCGGACGGCGGGAGCGGTTGCGGGGTGCCGGGTGTGTTCCGGCATGGATAGACATTCGTCCATGAGGGATTGCCGTGAAGAGGGAAGGCCGAAGGGTATCAAAACCAGCGGCAGCACAGTAGCGCTTTCGGTCATGCAAATGCCGACAGGCCGGTGCCCGTCTCTCACCGACAGGTCGTCAATGCGCCATCGCCGGTTAGGCAAGCGGCGTATTGCACGCCACCCCGTCGGGACCGGGTGCAGTAACTGCCCTCGCGTCCGCCTCCGCCTCCGGCAGCGGGTGCGGCCGCACCAGGGCATAGCCCTGGGCATGGTCGACGCCGAGTTCCTTGAGCAGGGCAAGCGTCGGCGCGGTCTCCGCGCACATGGCCACGGTTTCGATCGCCATCACGTGCGCCACGCGGTTGATCGCATCGGCCATGGCATGCGTCAGGCGGTCTTCGACCAGGGTGCGGATGAAACTGCCGTCGATCTTGAGGAAATCCACCGGCAGCTGCTTCAAGTAGGCAAACGAAGACATGCTGCCGCCGAAGTTGTCCAGGGCAAACAGGCAGCCTTCGCGTTTGAGCGCCTGGATGCACTCAATGGTGCGGCTGAGGTTGGCGATGGCCGCACTCTCGGAAATCTCGAAACACAGCATGTCGGCCGGCACCCCGTGCTCGGCCAGCAGCCCGCACACGAATTCGACCAGGCGCTCGTCCTCGAGTGAACTCCCCGACAGGTTGACGGCGTATATCGGCCGCGTGGCCAAAGGTGCGTGGCGCTGCTGCAGTGCATGGCGGCTGATCACCTCCCGCACCACCCAGCGGTCGATGGCAGGCATCAGGTTGTAGCGCTCCGCCGCTGGCACGAAGGCCATGGGCTCGATCACCCGCCCGTCTTCGTCCAGCAGGCGCAGCAGGATCTCGTGGTGCGGGCGGCTCTGAACGTGTGTGGCGAGTGGCGAGATGATCTGCTGATAGAGGCGGAAGCGGTTGGTGTCGAGGGCGTGGGTCAGGCGCGACACCCATTGCATCTGGGTTTGCTGCTGGGCGAGCAGGGCATCGTCTGGCTGGTACAGGTGCACCCGGTTGCGGCCCCGTTCCTTTGCTGCGTAGCAGGCGGCATCGGCAGCGGCGAGCGCGACCGATACGTTGCCGGTGGCGGCGGACAGCGGCACCACGCCGATGCTCGCACCGATCGAAAACGGCTTGCCTTCCCATACGAAACGATAGTCCTGCGCGGTGTCGCGCAGCTCGGTGGCGATGCGCAGCGCCTGGTCCAGCGGGCAATGCTCCAGCAGCACGCCGAACTCGTCGCCGCCCAGTCGCGCCAGCGTGTCGCGCTCGCGCAGCCGCTCATGCAGCCGCTCGGTGATCTGCCGCAGTAGCTGGTCGCCCGCCGTGTGGCCACAGGTGTCGTTCACCACCTTGAAGCGGTCGAGGTCAAGATAGAGCAAGGCGTGTGCCTCGTCGTCTGCATGGGGTTCGATGAGCAAGCGCTCCAGCCGACGCTCGAACTCCTGCCGGTTGACCAGACCGGTGAGCGCATCGTGCGTGGCCTGGTATGAAAGCATGTGCCGCATGGCCTGCGCTTCGGAGACATCGCGGAACACGATCACCGCACCATAGGCGTGTTCCGCCTCGGATCCCGCCTCATGCAAGGGCCGCACCGAGTACTCCGCCGGGAACGAGCTGCCGTCCTTGCGCCACAGCAACTCCACCAGTCCATGGGCTGGCTGATCCTTGTGGACGGCCTCGTAAATGGGACAGGTGTCAGTCGGATAGGCGCTGCCATCGGCATGCGTGTGGTGAATCAGGCTGTGCATTTCGTGCCCCAGCAGTTCGTCGCGGGCATAGCCGAGCATGGCCAGCGCAACCTCATTGACGAAGGTGCAGCGGCCTTCGTTGTCGAGCCCGTAGATGCCTTCGCCGGCCGAATCGAGCAGCAGGCGGAAGCGCTCTTCGCTTTGCCGCAGCGCATCCTCGGCCCGCTTCTGCTCGGTGATGTCATTGAACAGGATGGCCACCCGTCCTTGCTCGGGGCGGCCGATGCGGAAGGCGTAGACATCGTAGTAGCGATTAAGTGCGGCGGCCGGATTCTGGAACCGCACCGGCTCGCCCGTTCGCGCCACCTTGCCATAAATGTCGAACCAGTGGGCTTCGTGCGAGGGGGCGATCTCGCGCATCCGGCGGCCGACGGCGTTCTCGATCCCGGTTTGCGCCTCGAATGCCGGATTGACCTCCACGAAACGGTAATCGACGGCTGTGCCGCTGCTGTCCGTGATCATCTCGATGACGCAGAACCCCTCGTCTATCGAGTCATAAAGCGTGCGATAG
>JBFHXL010000178.1:0-4568 GCA_041599035.1 Thiobacillus sp.
CGTTGAGCAGCAGGCTGATCGGCATGGGGCAGCCGCTTGCCGCACCGGCGCGGCGCAGGGTGTCCAGCAGCTTGAGCAGGGCGCGTGAGGCGACAAAGCTATTGCCGTCGAGCCGCTCCACGCTGTGCAGTGCAAAATGGATGAAATTCTGCACGTCCGGCTCGATTGCGAGGTTCTGCTTCAGGATTTCGATCGTGTCAGCCAAACCGTACCTCGCCATGGACTTGTTTTTCGGAGGGAGTTCGCCGCGCGGGCAAGGCATACTGCACGGCAGCACGCGGTCGCGCTGCGAGCATTGAATAGCGTGAAAGCATGGCGGACTTCATTGCAGTTGGCCCCATGCTTCTATGCACATTGCTTGCGCATGCGCATTTCTGCCAAAGAAGAAACATTGGCGGTTTGTTCGAGCAGGATGGGTTCGCTGATGCCGTAGCCCTGTGCGTAATCCACGCCGATTTCGCGCAGCTTTTCCAGGATCTCGTTGTTCTCGACGTATTCAGCCACGACCTTGATCCCCATCACGCCAACCACCCGCGTGATCGCCTCGGTCATCGCCAGGCTGACTTTGTCGCTCAAAATGTTCTTGATGAACTCGCCGTCTATTTTCACGTAGTCGACCGGCAGGATTTTGAGGTAGGAGAACGAGCTCATGCCTTTTCCAAAATCATCCAGCGCAAAGCGGAAGCCATCCATGCGCAGCCCCCACAGGAAATCGCTGACGCGCTTAAGGTCGGAAATGGCTGCGGTCTCGGTAATCTCGAAGCAAATGGATTGCGGCGCCACTTGATATTTTTCCGCCTTGTCGCGGATGAAGTCGATGAAGCCGTCGCTGGACAGCGAGGCCGCGGATATGTTGATCGACCACTGATGCGCGCGTTTGAGTTCGCGGGTCGGATAACGCTGGTTGAACACATCGAACACCCGATCAATGACCCAGCGGTCCAGCGCGGGCATCAGGTTATAGCGTTCCGCAGCGGGAATGAATTGCGCCGGCTGCACCAGCGAGCCGTCGGCATTGAGCATGCGCAGCAATACTTCACCATGCTGGGTGCCGTCGTGGGTGTCGCCCACCGGAATGATGGGCTGGGAATAGAGCACATAGCGATTCTCGTCCAGCGCCGTGGTGATGCGCGAGACCAGCCGCATTTCCTTCTGGCGCTGATCCAGTTCGATATCGTCAGGATTGAATACCTGGATGCGGTTGCGGCCTTTTTCCTTGGCGGCATAACAGGCGGCATCCGCGATGCTCATGACCGTGTTCACATCGCCCGATTTGCGCGTCATCAGCGTCACCCCGATGCTGACACCGATGGTGTAGGCGCTGTTTTCCCAGTGAAAGCGAAAGGCCTTGATGGCTGACAGCATGGTTTCGGTGATGCGTACCGCCTCTTTCAGCTCGGTATTCTGCAGCAGCAGGCCAAATTCATCGCCGCCAAGACGCGCCAGGGTCGCTTCCGGATGCAGCAGGGACTTCAGCAGTTCGGTTACCTTGCACAGCAATTGGTCGCCTGCCGCGTGGCCGCAGCTGTCGTTGATCACCTTGAACTGATCCAGGTCCAGAAAGCACAAGGCGTGTTCCTCGTTTTGCCTGAGCGACTCTGCAAAAGCCGTTTCCAGACGCGCCCTGAATTCGCGCCGGTTCACCAGCCCGGTCAGCGCATCATGGCGTGCTTCGTAGGTCAGGCTGTTCGTGAGTTTGCGTTGATGGGAAACGTCCTTCAGCAGCACCAGCACGCCGGCGATGCGATTATCCCTGCCTTGTATCGGCGCCACGCTGCCTTCCACCGCAAGCTCGGTTCCATCCGCGCGAATCAAGACGGTGTTGGCGTTCAGCGGCGAGGCTGTGGCATTTCCCAATGCCCGGGTCAGGTGGCGTTGCAGTTGCCTGTCGTTGGCGCTTTCGGCCAGCTGCAATACCGTATTGATCGGTTTGCCTGCTGCCTCGGCTTGCGGCCAGGCGGTGAGTTTTGCCGCGTGCTCGTTCATATACCGAACGATGCCCTGGCTATCGGCGACGATGCCCGCCTGATCCAGGTGCGCCAGCAATGAAAAAGCGGCGTCCTGCATATAGCCTGCAGCGGCTTGATGCTGGTCCTTCGAACGGGTGTTGCCAAATATCTTATTTAACACTTGGATGCCTTCAGGTTCGAGCTAGGCATCAATATGCAATATGTATGCCTGTGGGCATCCGTTGAATACAGCCACATTCGGCTGCGAAATCGCGGACAAGTGTTGATGCGCCGACAGGCGGGCGTTGAATCCTCAACACCGCGGCTTTTTTGCGGCCGGGTCTGCCCGCGGCGAAATCAAGCTGCGATCGTCGGCAGTGCAAACCGGGTCAGCCGGATTTTTACCCCAGTTCCCGTATCGACTGCATGGGCGGCACCCGCGTGATGTGGCGCGTGGTCAGCCAGCCGCTCGTCCCCACCAGCAGCGCACCGGCCAGCGGCAGGGCCAGCCATAATGCCGGGTGCAGGCGCGGTGGCAGTTCGAACAGGCGCTCGGCGATCAGCGCCATGGCAATTTCGGCGCAGGCGCTGGCGAGCAGGCCGGCCAGCCATCCGAGCGCAAGAAATTCGCTCCACAGGCTCTTGGCCAGATAGGCGCGCTGGGCGCCCAGCGTGCGCAGCAGGACGGCTTCCTGCCGGCGCGCGTCGAGGCTGGCCAGCAGGGTGGCGATGACGACGGCCATGCCGGCAGCAAGCAAAAAGCCGAGCAGCAGTTGAACCGCGCCGATGATCTGGTCGAACACCGCTTCGATATTGGCGATGAGCTTGTCCAACGCCAGCACGGTGATGCCGGGAAAGCGTTTGACGAAGCCGGGCAGGATGCCGGTTTTGCCTGGTGGCACGTAGACGCTGGCGATGGAACTGGCGGGCAGGGCGTCGAGCTGGCCGGGCGCGAAGATGACGAAGAAATTGGGCTGCATCGAATCCCACTTGACGCTGCGGATGCTGCTGATGCGCGCGGCAAGCGTCTGGTCGCCGATCCGGAAACCGAGCGTGTCGCCAACGGCAAGATCGAGTCGTTCGGCCATGCCGGCTTCGACCGAGATTTCCGGGGTGCGGCGATCTCCATGCCAGCGCCCGTCCAGTACGGCATTGTTGGCGGGCAGGGTGGCGGTCCAGGTGAGGTTGAGTTCGCGCCGCAGGGTGTTGCTGTCGCGCGATTCCGGCGGCAGGGTGGAGGCGATGGGCGCGCCGTTTTTGCTGGTGAGGCGGCCGCGCACCATGGGGTAGATCTCGGAGGCCTTGAGCTGGTGTTGCGACAGATACGTGGCCACCGCTTCCTGCTGCTGCGGCGCGATATTCACCAGAAAATAATTGGGGGCGTCCGGCGGCAGCTGCTGGCGCCAGCCTGCGACGAGGTCGCTGCGCACCAGCGCCAGCAGAGCCACCAGAAACAGCGCCAGGGTGAAGGCGCCCAGTTGCAGGGTGCTGTCGAAGCGGTGGCGCAGCAATTGCGCGAGGCCGAAGCGCACCGGGCCGTGACTCATTTTCTGCACGCCGCGCCCGGCCAAGAGCGCCAGCCGCGCCAGCAAGGCGAGCACCAGAACCAGCCCGGCCAGCGCGCCGACAAAGACGCCGACTAGCTTAATGTCGCCGGCATACCAGGCAATCAGCAGCAGCAATGCCGATCCACTGATGACCGCGCTGATCCATGCACCCAGCGGCAGCGGCGGCAGGTCGCGCCGCAGCACGCGCAGCGGCGGCACGCGGATCAGCCGCATCAGCGCCGGCAGGCTCGCGCCCGCCAGTGCCAGCAGGCCGCTGACGATGGCGACGCCGACCGGCGCCAGACCCAGCGCGGGCAGGTGGGCGACGGCGTCGGGCAAAACCAGAGCGGCCAGCGCCTGTTGCATCAGCGCGCCGATGGCGACGCCGATCAGGCTGCCCAGGATTCCCAGCGTCAGCAGCTGGATCGCATAGAGCAGCCGCAGCTGCGCGGTGGTGGCGCCGAAGCAGCGCAGCAACGCCGCCTGGTCGTAATGGCGCAGCGCATGACGATGGGCGGCGATGGCGATGGCGGCGACCGACAGCAGCAGGCTGATGAGCGCGGTGAGCTGGATGTAGCGGTCGGCGTTGGCAAAGGCACCGCGCAGGGTTTCGACGCCTTCGCGCGAACCGGTCAGGCGCTGGGTGCTGTCGAGCACGGGTTTGAGTGCGGCAGCCCATGCCGTGATCTGATCGGGCTCGCCGGCAAACTGGTACAGATAGGTGACACGGCTGCCGGGCTGCAGCACGCGGGTGGATTCGATTTCGTCGGCGCGCATGAAGACACGCGGGGCCAGACCGAACACGCCGCCGAGCTGGCCCGGTTCTTCGGCCACCACGCCGGCGATGGTGAAGGCGGCTTCGCCGATCTGCACTTGGTCGCCGACGCTGGCCGATAGCAGCGGCAGCAGATCGGGCGCGACGTATATCGAGCCGGGCGGCGGCAGTGCCGGGCGGGGCGTGCCGGCTTCGAAGGGGCGCGGGGCGATGCGCACGACGCCGCGCAAGGGATAGGCGGCATCGACGGCGCGCAGGCTGGCAAGCTGGAAGGCGTCGCCTTTGGCGAGCATGCTC
>JBFHXL010000179.1:0-4556 GCA_041599035.1 Thiobacillus sp.
GCGCAGGCTTGCGGCGCCTTCGACGGTAAGCGCCTTGACTGCCCAGTTCACAAACAGGATGTCGACCTGGGTTTGCTCCGCAGACGCCAGGTAGGCAAAGACGAGCGGCGTAAGAACCTTGTCGTATGAATCGTCACGTATCACGATGGCCAGGGATTTCATGTTAGCTCTCCTTGAATGAACGTTCATTCGAAATGAACGTAAAAAAACGACCCGGAATCAGGCCGCAACGCCTCGCCACGCACATTCCCACACAGCATCCAGCCTGTCGGGGAGCGGCTCGGCAAGTACACCATCAAGACGCGCAGTAATCAGCCGGATGGCACCACCGAAAAGACATGAGGTGGCGACCATCACGTCCATGCGACGAATCTCTCCGTTATCCATGCCTTCCTGGACAAACGCCCGCATGGTTTCAAACGGCCTGGACGAGCATACCGGGCGCTCGTCTGGCAGAAACTCGCGATGCTTGGCATACAGCATGAAGTCCATCGCATCACGGTTCGACTCGGTCACCTCAAACAGCATCGCCATGACGGCCCGGCAGCGGTCATGCGCCGTCGCGTGGTCTTGGGAAATATCCGCCAGCGTCTGCTGCAAGCGCTCCACCAGGCCCTGATAAAGCGCACGGGCCACGTCTTCCTTGTCCTTGAAATGGTGATAGATCGAGCCCACGCTGACCTGCGCAGTACGCGCCATATCCGGCACGGAGGTATTGAAGTAACCGCGCTGCGTGAAAAGCTGCAGCGCGGCGTCAATGATCCGCTCATTGATTTGCCCGGGTTGTACGTTGGCGGGGGTGCGGGCCATTGCGCGACCTGTATCGAATGAATGTTCGTTCAATATAGCAGTGCAGCATTCCGTCCGCAACCCCTTTTCTGGCTTCGACCCCAGAACCGCACAAACCCAACGCCACGCAAGGCGCTGGGCCGGGTTTATTCACACCTGCGGGTGGGCGCGCTCGCGTTTGTTGTGCAGCTTGTTCAACGCATGCAGATAGGCTTTGGCCGAGGCCACCACGATATCGGTGTCGGCGCCCTGGCCGTTGACCACGCGCCCATCTTGCGCCAGACGCACGGTCACTTCGCCCTGGGCGTCGGTGCCGCTGGTGACGTTGTTGACCGAATACAGCAGCAGGTCGGCGCCGCTGTTGACCACGGATTCGAGCGCCTTGAAGGTGGCATCGACCGGGCCGGAGCCATCGCCACCGGCCTGCTGTTCCGCACCGTCATCGGTAAACACGATCTGCGCGTGCGGGACTTCGCCGGTCTCGGAGCAGACTTTCATCGACACCAGCTTGAAGCGCTCGTGCTCGGCCGCATAACCCTCGTCCGAAACGAGCGCCTGCAAGTCTTCATCGAAGATCTCGCGCTTCTTGTCGGCCAGATCCTTGAAGCGGGCGAACGCAGTGTTGAGCGCTTCCTCGCCGTCGAGCACGATGCCGAGCTCGCCGAGCTTGGTCTTGAAGGCATTGCGGCCGGAGAGCTTGCCGAGTGACAGCCGGTTGGCATGCCAGCCCACATCCTCGGCACGCATGATTTCGTAGGTCTCGCGGTGCTTGAGCACGCCGTCCTGGTGGATGCCCGACTCGTGGGCAAACGCATTGGCGCCGACGATGGCCTTGTTCGGCTGCACCGGATAGCCGGTGATGCTGGACACCAGCTTGGACGCCGGCACGATCTGGGTGGCGTCGATACGCGTATCGCAGCTGAACACATCCTTGCGGGTGCGCACCGCCATCACGATTTCCTCCAGCGAGGCATTGCCGGCACGCTCGCCCAGGCCATTGATGGTGCACTCGACCTGGCGCGCGCCGTTCATCACCGCCGCCAGCGAATTGGCGACGGCCATGCCGAGGTCGTTGTGGCAATGCGTTGACCAGATCACCTGGTTCGAATTCGGCACACGCTCAATCAGCTGCTTCATGCGCTCGCCCCACAGGGCGGGAATGCTGTAACCGACGGTGTCGGGCACGTTGAGCGTTCTGGCACCGGCCTTGATCACCTCGTCGAAGATGCGCACCAGAAAGTCCATGTCGGAGCGCACCGCGTCCTCGGCCGAGAACTCGACGTCATCGGTGTATTCGAGCGCGAGCTTGACCGCCTTGACCGCCGCCTCGACCACCTGGTCGGGCTGCATGCGCAGCTTCTTTTCCATGTGGATCGGGCTGGTGGCGATAAAGGTATGAATACGCCCAGACTTGGCCGGTTGGATCGCACCGCCTGCGGCATGAATATCGCGCTCGTTGGCACGCGCCAGCGAGCAGACCGTAGAGCCCTGGATGGTTTCGGCAATCGCGCGGATCGCATCGGCGTCGCCCGGACTGGCTGCGGCAAAGCCCGCTTCGATCACATCGACGCCCAGTTTTTCCAACTGGCGCGCAATGCGCAACTTCTCGTCCTTGGTCATCGACGCGCCGGGACTTTGCTCGCCGTCGCGCAAGGTGGTGTCAAAAATAAACAAACGGTCGTTCATGGCTGGCTCCATGGTGAGTCGGGGCCGAGTCTACTGTCGTCTCGGGCCGACGCATTATAAATGGCTTGCCGCGGGAAACTGGCGGCGCGGGGTACTGCAGGGAGGGGGGAGTTTAATGTGCGTGCGCAGAGCGCAGCAGCAGGCTGCCGAACAGAACGCTCGACAGGCAGAGAAAGAAAGAAGAATGCGACTGATTGCACATGGCCTGAATTCTATCTATTTTTTTCTGTCCGGCAAAGCGGATGCCCCGGCAGCCGGCTTTTTGCGGTGAATCAGGCGCCACAATGCGTCGGCATATCCTGACAGCGCATACAGCACGAACACCCCGAACAGCACTTCGGGCGGGCTGGTGGATACCAGCACAAAGACCAGCACGACCAGCAGGATGACGAAAAACGGAACGCTCTTGCGCAGGTTGATTTCCTTGCCGCTGTAGTACCGCAAATTGCTGACCATGGTGAGCCCGCCCAGCAGGGCAAACACCGCCGCCAGCCAGCGCACGTCCTGGCCCGCCACGCCATACTCGACCATCACCCAGACGAAGCCGGCGATAAGGGCCGCCGCAGACGGACTCGGCAGGCCCTGAAAAAACCGCTTGTCCGTGACGATGTCGTGTTGCGTGTTGAAGCGGGCCAGCCGCAGCGCGGCGCCCGCACAGTAGACGAAGGCCGCGATCCAGCCGAGCTTGCCCATGCCCTGCAGCGCAAATTCATAGATCACCAGGGCCGGGGCCACGCCGAACGACACCATGTCGGACAGGCTGTCGTACTCGGCGCCGAACGCGCTCTGCGTGTGCGTCATGCGGGCAACACGGCCATCCAGGCCATCGAGCACCATGGCGATGAAAATCGCCACCGCAGCGTGCTCGAAGCGGCCGTTCATCGCCTGCACCACGGCATAGAAGCCGGCGAACAGGGCGCCGGTGGTGAACAGGTTGGGCAGCAGATAAATGCCCCGGTCACGCATGCGCGGGCGCTTCAATTCGGGTTTTCCGTGATGAAATTCAGACATGGGAACACAGCTTACCAGCGTGCCAGTATGGTACGCCCACCCGTGACTTTTTGCCCGATCGAGACTTCGGCGCGCGCCGTCACCGGCAGATAGACATCCACCCGCGAGCCGAAGCGGATGAAACCGTAACGCTGGCCGCGCACCAGCTTGTCGCCAGTACGCACGTAACACAGGATGCGGCGCGCGATCAGCCCGGCAATCTGCACCGAGGTGACATCGCCGCGCGGTGTCGCGATGTGGATCGCATTGCGCTCATTTTCGGTGGAGGCCTTGTCGAGGTCGGCATTGACGAAGCTGCCGGGCGTGTACCAGCGGCCCTTGACCTCGCCATCGACCGGGCTCTTGTTGGAATGCACGTTGAACACGTTCATGAACACGCTGATCTTCAGCGCTTCACGATTCAGATACGGGTCGTTGACCTTCTCGACCACGACGATGCGTCCGTCGGCCGGTGCGATCACCGCATCGGCATCGGTCGGCGGCACGCGCGCCGGATCACGAAAGAACTGCAGCGCAAAGACCGTCCAGATCCAGAACGGAATCGACCAGTAGCCGATGAGCCAGGTCGCGATCAATGCGGCAGCAACCGCAGCCAGCAGGACCAGCCAGCCTTCGCGGGCGATGAGGGGATGGGTCATGTGAGTGAGCGGTAAGGCGTGAAGGTGAGGAGAAAGGGAAGCGGCGCGCCGAGCTGACCGCCCCTTCACCCTCACAGATTTAGTTCTTGGAATGATCGACCAGCTTGTTGGCGGCGATCCAGGGCATCATCGCGCGCAGCTTGCCACCCACCACCTCGATCTGGTGCGCGGCGTTGTTGCGGCGCCATGCGGTCATCTCGGGGTAGTTGGACTGGCCTTCGAGGATGAAACGCTTGGCGTAGCTGCCGTTCTGGATATTGGCCAGGCATTCCTTCATCGCGGCCTTGGACTGGGCGTTGATGACCTGGGGTCCGGTCACGTACTCGCCGTATTCCGCGTTGTTGGAGATCGAGTAGTTCATGTTGGCGATACCGCCTTCGTACATCAGGTCGACGATCAGCTTCAGTTCGTGCAGACACTCGAAATAGGCCA
>JBFHXL010000180.1:0-4555 GCA_041599035.1 Thiobacillus sp.
GCGATGAATAGGCCAATCATTCCCCGCAAGATCTCATCTTCACGGCAAATTGGGTGTAAATGGGCGTCTTAATGGATACATCTCTAAAATGGGTGTAAATGGGTGTAGTATTGGTTCATGCTGAAAACCGACACCATCCAGATAACCCCGGAGATCCTAAGCCTCATCGCCAGGATCGACGAGTTCAAGGGCGCCTGGCGCGCCTTGGGTACGCTCGCACCTGACCGGCTGTCGGCCCTGCGCCGCGTGGCCACCATCGAGAGCATCGGCTCCTCCACACGCATTGAAGGCAGCAAGCTGTCCGACCGGGAAGTGGAGCAGCTGCTGTCGAACCTGGAGATCAAGTCCTTCGCCACCCGCGACGAGCAGGAGGTAGCTGGTTACGCCGAGCTGATGGACCTAGTGTTCTCGTCCTGGCAGGATGTCCCCTTCACCGAGAACCACATCAAGCAGTTGCACCAGATCCTGCTGCGCTACAGCGAGAAGGACACCTGGCATCGCGGCAGCTACAAGACCAACGCGAACAGCGTCGCCGCCTTCGACGAGACCGGCGTGCAGATTGGCATCGTTTTTCAAACCGCATCACCCTTCGACACGCCCCGTCTGATGACGGAGCTGGTGGCGTGGGTGAACCAGGAGCGCGAAACGGCTTGGCTGCATCCGCTGCTGATCATCGCCCTGTGCGTCGTCGTGTTCCTGGAGATCCATCCTTTCCAGGACGGCAACGGGCGGCTCTCCCGCGTGCTGACCACGCTCCTGCTGCTGCAGGCCGGCTACGCCTATGTGCCGTATAGCTCGCTGGAGAGCGTCATCGAGCAGAGCAAGGAAGCCTATTACCTGGCCTTGCGGCAGACGCAGGGGACGATCCGCACCGAGGCACCCAACTGGCAGCCGTGGTTGGTATTTTTCCTGCGTTCGCTGGCTGAACAGGTGCGACGCCTGGAGAAGAAGGTCGAGCGCGAGAAGATCGTGCTGGCGGCCATGCCGGAACTGCAGCTACAGATCGTCGAGTTCGCTCGCGAGCACGGCCGCGTCACCATCGGCGAGGTCATCAAACTGACCGGGGCCAGCCGCAATACGCTCAAGCAGCACTTCCGGGCACTGGTCGAACGCGGCACGCTTGATCAGCACGGCAGTGGCCGTGGAGTTTGGTACGGCCTGCGCTGAGGGACTGCGGGACGCGGGTTCGATTCCCGCCGGCCCACCAATAATGAAACTTCAACCTTGCCCGGTTGGAGTTGTATCGGAAAGATATTCACCGCACATTTTGTGTGCGGGAGTGAATCCGTTCACCGCAAGAAACCAGAATGTCCTGTGCCACGCTTCCAGAATGGAGGCGCGGTCATAGCGACTAACGGATCACGCTCGGCCCCTATTTATTCCTCGCGCACCTCATCCATGATCGCGTCGATATCCTTTTCCCAGTGATCGAACACGGGCTTCAGGGCCGGATCGGGGAAGTATCGCTGCAGCGTTTGCGGATGGCTCGTCACCAGAATGGTCTGCTCGCCTTCTGCAAAAATCGTAATGTTCAACGGCAAAAACGGGATCAGCTCGGGATAGGCTGCCGTCACCCGTCTGACTTCATCCAGTTTTCCGAAATAGACCACGCGGTACATGTCGCTCTTGAATTCGCGCTGCTGCAGGTTTTCATTGACCTGCTGCAAGCGCGTGATGGTGTAGCCGCGGGACGAAATGGCGCTCTGCAGCAGGGTCATCGCTTCGGGAAAAGCCTTGTCCATCCGCGCCATGAGCAAACCATCCGCGGCGGCGGGCACGGCCAGCCACAGCGCCAGGATGGCGCCCAGCATCTTTTGCGTCACGTGAATCATAACGTCGCCTCCTCCATGATCCTGGTGTAATCCTGCTTCATCTGTTCGCACATTTCGTTCAGTTCGGAATTGTTGAACAGCCGGCTCAGCACCTTGGGATCGACCGACATCACCTGAACCTTGCCGTCTTTCTCGAGGACGGTAATGCGGCAAGGCAGAAACATGCCCACGCGCGGGTCCACGGCCAGCGCCTGATTGAGAAGGCTGATATTGCAGAAATAGACAATGACCTGTTTCGGATTTTCATTTGCCGGTTCGGTCAGCCCGTATTCCAAGGTCTGCACCCGCCCATAGAAGAAATTATTGCTGGCGACCGCCATCTTGACGTTTTCCACCGTGGTTTTCAGATCGTACGGCGAGTTGCGAATGATCACCGGGCTTTCCGCCTGCAATACCTGCGCGCTTTTCGACAGGGGCTGCTGCTCGAAACTGCGCACGTAGCTGACGATATCGTCGATGTCCTTTTCCTTGAGCCCCTGCTTGAGGAAAGAAACCATCGGCGTGCCCTCACGTCCCTTCATCAGCGTGGCCTTGATCATGGCATCGGTGGCCGCAGCGAGGAATCCGGGGTTATGCAGCGCAGGTGCCATGATGGGCAGTTCGCGGGGGCGCGAAAACGTGACCCCGGTGCCCTTGCTGCCTTCACCGTCGACGCCGTGGCAGGCGGCGCAATACTGGGCAAACAGCCGCCCGCCATGGATCGGGTCGCCCTTGACCGGTTGTGTGGAATAGGTGGCCGCCGGACCGCTGTTCCACGAACGCACATGGCGCACGATGGCCTCGATTTCAGCGTCCTTGAGGTTGGAAAATGCCGGCATGACCCGGCCCGGCCGGCCCAGATGAATGGTCTTGCGCAGGTATTCGTCGCTGATGCCAGCCTGAAACGAAGCCAGGGCAAGCGGAATGCCGATGCCACCCTTACCTTTGGCGCCGTGGCAAGACGCGCAGTTGCGTTCGTACAGTTTGGCGCCGTCGGGCGCGGCCATGGCCGGAGACAAAGTGATTCCAAAAAGCCCGGCCAGCAGCGTTATAGCGAACAGACGAAGCAGCATGACATTCCCTCTAGATCCAGAACCCGCAGTTTCTCAGGCTACCCCAATTCATTTGCGGATATGCGATTTTAGGGGGGTACGATTTGACCGGGTATACGCCGGTCCGCATCCTCGCATTCAATACGGCAGCCGGAGCGAATCAATTCGCTGCAGGCATCCTCTTGCGGCAAACTGACGGTACGATACGCCAACATCGCTCCAAACCGCACCCGTTATGAACGAACTGACCACCTGGTTACCCGCTGAACTGGCCTCGCTGCCGCGCTATGTGGTGGCACTGGCAATTGGCCTGTTGATGGGACTGGAGCGCGAACGCAACCCGGCAGCCAAGGCCGGCCTGCGCACCTTTGCACTGACCGCACTGCTGGCGGTATTGACGGCACATCTGGCCACGGCATTGGGCGAACCGTGGCTGATTGCGGCCGGCATGCTGCTGGTCGGCGCGATGATGATCGCGGCCTACATGCATGCGCCTTCCCAGGTGGACGGCGATCCCGGAACCACCACCGTGGCGGCACTGCTGCTGTGCTACGGGCTGGGCATTCTGGTGTGGCAGAACGAAATCCAGCTGGCGGTGATGCTGGGAATTGCCGCCACCATGCTGCTGTACTTCAAGCCCGAGTTGCGCGGCTGGAGCCAGAACCTCTCGCGGCGCGATCTGTTGTCGGTGCTGCAGTTTTCCGTGCTGGCGCTGATCATTCTGCCGCTGCTGCCGAACCAGAACTACGGCCCCTACGGCGCGCTGAATCCGCACCAGATCTGGTGGATGGTGGTATTGATCGCCGGCGTGGGACTGGTCGGCTACGCCGCCTTGCGGCTGGTCGGGCAGGAACGCGGCGCGGCCATGCTGGGCCTGCTGGGCGGGCTGGTGTCCTCCACCGCCACCACCTTGTCGTTTAGCCGCCACGCCCGCGCCAACCGCGCCTTGATGCCCACGGCGGTCACCGTGATCGTGCTGGCCAACCTGGTGGTGCTGGTGCGTCTTGGCGTGCTGGCCGCGCTGCTGGCGCCGTCGGTGCTGACGCACCTGCTGCCGGTCCTGTTCGGCGGCCTGGTCGTGGGCGGCCTGGGTGCCCTCTACGGTGTGCGCAAATTGCGCCCGCAGGGCGACCCCCCCGCGCTGGAAATGACCAACCCCACCGAGTTGCGCACCGCGCTGGGCTTCGGCCTGATGTACGGCGTGGTGCTGCTGGCCGCAGCCTGGCTCTCCGACTGGCTGGGCAACAGCGGACTGTATGGCGTGGCGCTGGTGTCGGGACTGACCGATGTCGATGCCATCACCCTGTCCAGCCTGCGCCTGCACAACCTGGACAAGCTGTCGGTGGCCGTGCTGGTCAACGTCATCACGCTGGCGATCCTGTCCAACCTGGCGTTCAAGTCTGTGCTCGCCCTTTTCATAGGCGGCTGGCAAATGGCACGCCATGCCGTCGCAGGCATGAGTGCGGTGGGGCTGGGACTGATCGTCACGTGGGCTATAATTCGCGGCTTTTCCGCCTGACGCATCACACATCATGGAAGCAGAACAACTCAATCAGATCGAAGCCAGTCTTGCCGACCTGGCCGAGCGTGCCACCCAACTCAGGGGGTTTCTTTGACTACGATCACAAAAAAGATCGTCTAGAAGAAGTCGTCCGCCTGTCCGAAGCGCCGGATTTCTGGAACGACGCCGCC
>JBFHXL010000181.1:0-4525 GCA_041599035.1 Thiobacillus sp.
ACGGCCGCAGTAATGCCGGTAAGCGGGGCGGTGAACTTGAGGTCGCCGTGGGTGGCTTCCACCAGCGGTGCACCGGCCAGGATGAACAGGAACGACGGCAGAAAGGTGAAGAAGGTCGCCACGGAGGCACCGGCAAAGCCGGCCAGAAACAGGGCGTCCGGGCCGAAGATTTCCTTGGTCCAGACACCGACGAAGCCGACGAAAGACACCACCATGATCAACGGTCCCGGGGTGGTCTCACCCAGCGCAAGACCGTCGATCATCTGCGTGCCGGTCAGCCACTGGTAATGCTCGACACCGCCCTGATACACATAAGGCAATACGGCATAGGCGCCGCCGAAGGTGACCAGCGCGGCCTTGGTGAAGAATTCGCCCATGTCACTCAGCGTACCGGCGGGCAGCATCAGCATCGCAGCGCCCCACAGCGCGACGAACAATGCGGTCAGGATTACCAGCCGACCGGGCCGGAACCGGGTGTGGGCAGGAGGCGGCGTGTCGTCGTCGATCAGGGCCGGGCCGAACGATTTGTTGCTGGCGCCGTGACCGCCGCCGACCTTGAACTTATCCGGCCAGACCTTGCCGCCGATGAAGCCCAGGATGCCTGCGCCCAGCACGATGTAGGGGAACGGGATTTTCAGCGCGAAGATGGCGATGAAGGACACGGCCGCCATCGCCCACAGCAGATTGTTCTTCAGCGCGCGTGAACCGATGCGCCAGGCGGCGAATACCACGATGGCCACCACCGCCGGCTTGATGCCATTGAACACGCCCTGCACGAAAGTGATGTCGCCGAAAGCGAGGTAGACATAGGTGAGCGCTGCCAGGATGAACAGCGACGGCAGCACGAACAGCGTGCCGGCGACGATGCCGCCCCAGGTGCGGTGCAGCATCCAGCCGATGTAGATGGCAAGCTGCTGGGCTTCGGGGCCGGGCAGCACCATGCAATAGTTGAGCGCATGGAGGAAGCGTCGCTCGGAGATCCAGCGCCGCTTTTCCACCAGTTCCTGATGCATGATGGAAATCTGCCCGGCCGGGCCGCCGAAGCTGATGAAGCCGAGCAGCAGCCAGTATCTGAAGGCCTCCCAGAAACCGGGATGGGCGGGTCGTTCGGTCGGGGTGGTCAAGATGGCTTCCTCAAACTTGGGGGTTTCTATGACGCAAGCGGCTGAGCCATTTCTTGTCTTGGTGAAAATGCCGTTTCGGCGTTTCACTGAAAGAGGGTGGGAGCAGGCATAAAAAAGGGGCACAAGCCCCTTTTTCATTATGGCATTTTCCTGAACCAGGCGGTTTCACCTGGATATTCAGGCACATGCCTTGGGGTCGGCAACTAGCTGCCGCAGCCACCGCAGCAACCGCCGCCATGGGCAGGCTTTTCCTCTTTGACCTGCACACCGGCCTGGGCGAGCGCGGCCACCAGTTCCGCGCGGGTCGGCGCATCGCCGTCGAGGCGCGCATGCAGGCTCGCGGGGGCATCGAAAAACGATACCTCCTGCACGCCGGACAAGGCCTTCAGGCTGGCACCGGCCTGTGCGGCCGCTTCTGCGCTGATGGGATTGGCGATATTGAGAATTTCGATTTTCATGCGTGCTCCTTAGGAATAAAAAAATCAGATGTTTTCGGTCAGTCTTGCATACAAACTCGGCAGCACCCGGGGCAGCATCGCCGCATCGTGCACCACCACATAGCCTGTCGCGCCGAACAGGTGCGGCAGGTAATCTCCGGCTTTCTCGTCGATGGTCACGCAAAAGGGCGTGAGCCCCAGGCGGCGTGCCTCGATGATGGCCATGCGGGTGTCTTCGATCCCGTAACGGCCTTCGTACTTGTCGAGGTCGTTTGGCTTGCCGTCAGTCAGGATCAGCAACAGGCGGCGCGCCGTTTTGCGTGTCGACAGGATCGCTGTCGCGTGGCGGATCGCCGCACCCATGCGCGTATAGTAGCCGGGTTTCAATGCGATCAGGCGACCGCGAATCTGGTCGTCGTAGCGCTCGTCGAAGCCCTTGAGCAGGTGAAAGCGCACCTTGTCGCGGCGCACCGACGAGAAGCCATACAGTGCAAAGTGATCGCCGGTGGCGGCCAGCGCCTCGCCGAACAGCAGCAGGCTGTCGCGGATCACCTCGATCACGCGCGCCGTATTGTTGATCCAGGCATCGGTCGAAAGCGACAGATCGGCCAGCAGCAGGCATGACAGATCGCGTTGTTGCTGGCGGTTGTCGATATACAGGCCGGGCTCGCTGGTGTACGCGCCTTCCGCCTTGTCGGTGGCAAAGCGTACACAGGCGTCGATGTCGAGATCGTTGCCGGAGACTTGGGCACGCAGGCGCGTTCGCTGCGGCGTGAGGGTCTGGAACTGCTGGCGCAGACGTCTGGCCGGCGCGCGCAGGTCCTGCGGCAATGCGCACGGCACCACGTCGCGCGCCAGCATCATCTGCAGGCGGCAATGCGCAGGCTGCAGCTGCTGTTTGCGGTAATTCCATTCCGGCAGCAGGATGCCGTCAGCCAGCATCAGGTCATCGTCGGCCTCTGCCGGCAGGTCGAGGTCGAAGCGCACCCGGCTGGCGGTGCTGTTGTCGTCCTCGGCGATGCTGAGAATGTCGAGGTCGTTGGCAGCCTTGGTTATGTCCTCGTTTTCGTCCTCGTCGAGCGGGCGGTCGACCTTGGTGAATTCGGCCCAGGAAAACAGGCTTTCGGCACGAAACAGCAGCATGAACGGGCTTTTCGCCTGCGGCATGTCGACCCGTTCGGCACGCCGCTTGCGCCCGTCCTCGTCGGCCTTGGACTTGGATCCTGCCGGCGGCGGCGATTTTGCGCTGCCGGCCTGGCGTTGCGCGCCCGGGTTGTTCGGTGGCTGCGGATGCAGCCACAGTGGTACGGGCGTCGGCGCCTGCTTGCCGGGAACGAACCGATCGACCGACCCCGGCTCGGTGAGGGCTGCGCGAATTGCGGCCTCTGCCGCGCGCTCCTGTCCGCTCAACGTGTCCGGATGCGGACGCAATGCGAGTAACGCCTCGACCAGATTGCGATAACGCTGTGCCAGGCCGGGCAGCGCATGCAGGGTGGCGAGCGTGGCCTGCTGGTTGCGCACGATCCACGGCGCATCCGGTGCGACATCATGCACGGCGAGCGCGAGCAGCCACAGATACAGTTCACGGTTCTGCGCGCGATCCGGAAAAACGTCGAGTGCAGCCGGCAGGTGCAGCGTGGTTTCGTCGGCCCAGGTCAGTTCCACCTTGTCGCCGATGCCGGCCACGCGTTCCATCCAGCTACGGCGCGCACCATGCGCGGTCGCGGTGCCGGCACGCACCGTCAGGCCCGCATCGCCGCCCAGCGCCCGAAAGAAAATCGGCGCGATGCGCTCGATCTGCTTGAGTTCCACGCGTGCCTTGGGAAAGCCGCGATAGGCGCTGCGGGTAATCAGCTTGTCCCAGAGACCGCCGACGAATTCCTCCATGCTAGTTCCTGGCTTCTGGCGCGGTGTCGGCGCTCAGCTTGATGGGGATCGCACGGGCGGCCCTGACGTTGAAGGCGGCTTCGGACGCGGCCTGCTGCTCGTGCACCCAGTTCAGCAGCGAGCCGTTCGGGTTGTTTTCCATCGTGTGGTCGCAGGCGTCGACGCACTGGCCGCACTGCACGCAGGCAAACATCATGCGCTTGACATTGCGCGGGTTCAGCCGCATCGGACAGACATGGTCGCAGGCCGAATAGCAGCTCGAGCAATCCCGGGCGTGCTCGCGCTTGAAGCCGACCACCATGGCCTTGCCGTTGCCCATCCACGCCAGGCTCTGGAACAGGCCGACCGCGCAGGCATAGCGGCAGAACAGGTGGCGTGCGAACATGAACTCGACGAAGAAGGCGATGCTGGCCGCGCTCAGGAAAACGGTTTGATTGCGGGTCAGCGTGCCATGCCAGAGGTTGCCGTAGATCTCGGCGGGCGGCAGCAGATAGGTCAGCAGCACCACGGCCCACAGCAGGGCGAAGGCAATGACCAGCGGCATCACGGCAAACCACCAGATCGCATCGCGAGGAGTTTCGCTGCCGTCCGGATTGCGCGTCGGCAGCGGCTTCTTGTCCCACAGGCTTTGCTTGCCGATCGCGCGTCGCAATGTCTGGTTGATGGTTTCGACCACCGAGAAATGGGGGCACAGCCAGCCGCAATAGAGGCGCCCCCATTTCCAGCTGACGTAGATCAGCGTGCCGCCTATCACCAGCAGTGGCAGAAAACCGCGCAGTACGATGTTCAGCGCGGCCTCTGCGGTCGAAACACGCCCGGCGAGGAAATCGTCCATTCCGAGCGTCCAGTCGAAGCCAAACAGGATGAGGTGCTTGAGATTCAGGTCGAGCCGAAAAATGTCGAAGACCGGAGCCAGCACGAACAGCAGAAAAAATCCTGTCTGGGTCAGTTGACGCCAGCGCTGCACTGGCACGCCGAGCCAGCCGCGCACGCTGTGCGCAACGCTTGCACGGATCGCCTCGGTTGCCTGGGTGCCTACCATGTGCGGCTTCCGAGCAACGGGTAGACGAAGGTTTG
>JBFHXL010000182.1:0-4519 GCA_041599035.1 Thiobacillus sp.
AGCCGCGGCAGATGGCGCCGCAGCAGTCGTGACAGCATCGGACGCAGGCCGGGCGAGGTCAGCAGTACGGCCGGGTAACCTGCTCGCTCCTGCTCGGCCAGGGCACGTTCGGCCGCTTCATTCAGCGCATCCAGCGTGGCGGGCGACAACAGGGCCTCGCCCTCGTCGCCCATTTCGTCCAGCAAGCAGGTTTCGGCAGCCGCAGACAAGCCGATCATGTGCAGGGTATTGCCGCCTTCAAACAGGCGGTCGACGATGCTGCGTCCGAGCGCTGCGCGCACCGTTTCCACCAGATCGTCGATCGACTGGCTTTTCGGCGCACGCGCCGCCAGGGTTTCGAACAGGGTGCGGGTGTCGCGGATGGAAACATTTTCGGCGATCAGCTGCTGCAGGACCGCCTGCACGCTGGTCAGCGGCAGATGGCGCGGCGTCACGTCCTCGACCAGACCCGGATGATTGCGCGTCAGCGTATCGAGCAGCTGCTGCACTTCGGTGCGCCCCAGCAGTTCGGGCGCATGCTGGCGGAACACGGCCTCGACCTGACGTGCGATCAGTTCCGCCGCGGTCAGCACCACAAAGCCGCGCAACTCGGCTTCTTCTTCGCGCCCCGCCTCGATCCAGACCCCAGCCATCCCGGTCAGCGGTTCCACGCTCTCGGGGCCCTCGATCCGCCCCAGAACGTCACCCATGTTGACTGCCAGCACATGGCCCGTGAGCAGCTCACCATGCGCCACATCGACGCCCTTGAGCGTGATGCGATAGCTGTTGGGCTTGAGTTCAAGGTTATCGCGCACGCGCACGAGCGGCACCACCAGCCCCATGTCGGTCGCAAACCCTCGGCGTGCCTCGGTGATCCGGGTCAGCGCCGCGCCGCCCTGGTTGCGGTCGACCAGCGGAATCAGCCGGTAGCCGACCTCAAGCGCCAGCACGTCGACAGGAGGAATGTCGTCCCAGGTGACGTCAGCCGGCGCGGGTTCATCCTCGATGTGCGGCAATGTGGTTTCGAGCTCGGTGCGCCGACGCAGACTCAGCCAATAGCCCATGCCGCCCAGTACCACGGCAATCGTCAAAAACGCGAGATGCGGCGTGCCCGGAATCACGCCCAGCGTGCCCAGCACCGCAGCGGCCACAAACAGGGTCTGCGGACGGCCAAATATCTGGGTGGAAAATTCACGCGACAAATCCTGCTCGCTCGATGCCCGGCTTACCACAATGCCCGCAGCGGTCGAGATGATCAGCGCCGGAATCTGCGTCACCAGCCCGTCGCCCACTGTCAGCAGCGCATAGCGCCCGAGCGCCTCGCTCAGCCCGAGCTGGTGTTGAAACAGGCCGACCAGAACGCCGCCGATCAGGTTCACCAGCAGGATGATGATGCCGGCGATGGCGTCACCCCGCACGAACTTGGAGGCACCGTCCATGGCGCCGTAAAAATCGGATTCACGACCGATTTCGCCCCGCCGCGTGCGGGCTTCGCCTTCGTTGATGAAACCGGCGTTCAGGTCGGCATCCACAGCCAGCTGCTTGCCCGGCATCGAATCGAGGGTGAAGCGTGCCGCCACCTCGGCAATGCGCCCTGCCCCCTTGGTGATGACGACGAAATTGATGATGACCAGGATCAGAAACACCACGAAGCCGACGGTGTAGTTGCCGCCGACCAGAAAATTGCCAAAGGATTCGATCACCTTGCCTGCCGCGTCGGGTCCGGTATGGCCCTGCATCAGAATGATGCGGGTGGACGCCACATTGAGCGACAGACGCAACAGCGTGGTCAGCAGCAGCACCGTGGGAAACACCGAAAAATCCAGCGGACGCCGCGCATTCAGGCTTACCAGCATCACGATCATCGCCAGCGCGATATTGAGCGTGAACAGCACATCGAGCATGAAGGTAGGCAGCGGCAACACCATCATCGCCAGAATCAGCAGCACCAGTCCCGGCACCGCCAGCCGGCTCAGCGGCAAACCCATCACCATCACGCCCTGCGCGCTCATCCGATCACCTCGTTAACATGCTGCCCCAGCTGTTGCTGGCGACTCCGCAACTGGGCACGCATTTCCGGGCTTCCTTCGGATTCGCGCGCCTCGGCCAGAACCTCCTGCCAGCTCATCGCGTGGCGTCGCAGATAACGCCACCAGCGCCAGCCTGCATCGAGAACAGCCGTCACGGCGAACGCTGCTGCCAGCGCCAGCATGCCGCGTCCCACCCAGGCAGCGCTGGCATCCAGTGCGCCTCTCGAATCACCGTCGCCGAGGCCTTGCAGACCCGGCCAGCCGCTGTTCAACGCCCAGCCTGCCGCAAGCGCAGCCAGCGCAAGCTTCAGCAGCGCCAGCAAGGCGTCGACAAACGAATCGGCAGAAAGCAATCGGGCCAAGGGTTTGAAAGGATGCGCGCGCGTCAGGTCGGCCTGGGTCATCCGGGGGGCGAACACCCAGTCCGAAAGCAGCATCGGCGCCACCAGCGCCGCGATGAAGATCGCCGCCAGCACGGGCAGAACCGCCCACATTGCGGCTTCAGCGGCATCAAGAAAAAGCGGAGAGAACGGCTGCGCGGCGGACAGCAAGGCCGATTCGGTCAACGCCAGCAAGGCACCAAACAGGCGTGGCGCCGACCAGCCCAGCACTCCCAGCGCCGTCAGCAACACCACCCACGCCGTGAGTTCGGTAGAACGCGGCACATCGCCCAAGCTGCGCGCCTGCTGCAGACGCCTCGGACTTGCCGGTTCGGTACGGGATTGATCAGTCTCCTCGGCCATGCTCGCCTCAATTATTGGGGCAGTCTAGCACGAAGCATGGGGCCGAAAACCAGCATGCGTCCGGGATGGCTGCCGCCGCCATTCCCTTCGCCCGGCTCTGTCGAAGGCCATTACCCAGGCGCGGCCAATGCTCCGGCACGTGCATTCCGCACATCGTGTTCCGCACTGTGAGACAGTCCGCTTTGATCCCGGGCTCCTACGCTATACTATTGCGCGGGAACCTCGGTTCGAGCCGGCAGCAGACCGGAATAACACCATACAATCAACATCATCAGGAGGAGTGACATGAAGACAATTTACCTGGCAGCGGCCATGGCATCCGCTTTGGCCCTATCCACCCCAGCGAGCGCGGGGTTCTTTGATTTAACCCTGGCCCCTTACCTCGGCGCCAGCGTGGGTCAGGCACAAGCCGACATTACCTGCACTGCGGGCACAACCTGCGACGACTCCGATGTTGCCTGGAGGCTGTTTGGCGGACTGGAAGTCAATGAATACATTTCCATGGAAGTCGGCTACGTTGATTTTGGCAAAGCCAAGTACAGCGGCGCCAAGGTCGGAACCCGTGAATCCAACGGGATGACGCTCAATCTGGTCGGAACCTATGTGGTCAACCCACAGGTCACCTTGTTTGGCAAGGGCGGGATGAACATCCTGGGTACGCGCGTAGATGGAAACACTGCACTTGTTGCTTCCAGGCACGAAGCCGATACCGATGTCGAGTGGTCACTCGGCCTCGGCGCGCAGTACAACTTCACCGAGAGCGTTGGCCTGCGGATGGAATGGGAACGCTTCTTCGAAGTGGGCAGCCCGGGCGCAACCAGCACCGGCGAAGCGGACATCGACATGATCTCGGCCGGACTGGTATTCAAGTTCTGACCGCGGGTTCGTGCAATAAAAAAAGGGCTGCGGCCCTTTTTTTATTGCTGTCGTTCCGGTTGCGCTGAACGGCGGCAACCGACACAAACAGTCAGGTCATCTCGTCGATCCACGCCATCTGGATCGCTTCGAGGATCTTTTCGCCGGAATGCTCGGGCACGTCGTCGAATTCGGGCAGTTCGGTCACCCAGCGATGCAGGTCGGTGAAGCGGATGGTGCGCGGGTCGATTTCGGGATGGGCTTCGCTAAGCTCGATCGCGATATCCAGGGAATCCGTCCATTTCATGTCAATGTCCTTCTTTCACCATGTTGATGGTGTATTTTGGAATTTCGATTACCAAATCGCTGCCGTTCACGCGCGCCTGGCACGACAGCCGTGATTGGGGCTCCAGGCCCCAGGCCTTGTCGAGCAGATCATCCTCTTCTTCGGTGGACGCTTCCAGCGAATTGAAGCCTTCGCGCACGATGACGTGGCAGGTGGTGCAGGCACAGGATTTTTCGCAAGCGTGTTCGATCTCGACGCCGTTGGCGAGCAGGGTGTCACAAATGGTGTCGCCGGGTTGGGCGTCGATCACGGTGCCTTCCGGACAAAGTTCGACGTGGGGCAGTACGATGAGTTGAGGCATGGTTTAAATCACTCGCAGTCAGGCTGCCGGGGAAGATTGATCGGGAAGGAAAACGAATCCACCGTGCCTGAATTGTAACGGCGGATTGGCACTGGTTTCTTGTGCAGGCCGCGCCTGCGGCCATTTTGCATGAAAACGGCTAAAGCGGGCATCTGGTCGCTCAACCGAAGGTTTCCAGCTTCTGCCCGGCCATCGCGCGGCGCACATTCTGATCCATGCGGCGCTGGGCGAATTCGGTGCTGGCGGCATTCAGTGCTTCGATCCC
>JBFHXL010000183.1:0-4503 GCA_041599035.1 Thiobacillus sp.
CCGGCCGTGCTGCTGACCTCGCCCGGCCTGCGTCCGATGCTGTCACGATTGCTGCGGCGTCATCTGCCGCGGCTGTCGGTGATTTCCTACGCGGAAGTTCCTGCAGATAAAATGGTACGGGTGAGCACGGAGCTGGTATTTGGGGAGGGGGCATGAGCGCGCAGGTATTCGTAGCAGCCAATGCACGAGAGGGACTGGCCCGCATTCGCCGCGAGCTGGGTGATGACGCCGTGGTGCTGTCCACCCGCCCGCACCCGCAGGGCATTGAATTGCTGGCCAGCGCATATGGCGGCCTGGCGCAAGCGGCAGCCGGCGACGCGCCGGACACGGCGGGCAGTTCGCGCATTCTGGCCGAGCTGGGGCGCTTGCGCGGCATGCTGCAAAACCAGCTGGCGGGCTTTGCCTGGGGGGCGTCAAAGCGGCGCGATCCGGTGCGGGTGGCACTGATGCAAACCCTGTTCGCCGCCGGATTCGGCAGCGCGCTTGCGCGCACCCTGGCGGCGCGCCTGCCGCGCGGACTTGATGCCGACGCCGCCCAGCGCTGGCTGCGACAGGTGTTGATCCGCAATGTACCGGTGCCGGGCCGCGACGCTGATCTGATGACCGCAGGTGGCTGCTATGCCCTGGTCGGTTCCACCGGCTCGGGCAAGACGACCACGCTGGCCAAGCTCGCCACGCGCGGCGTGGATGTGCATGGAGCCGGGCAGGTGGCGCTGGTGGCGGCCGATGCCTACCGCATCGGCGCTGCCGCACAGTTGGCGGCGTACGCCGACTTGCTGGGGGTGTCGCTGCACGTGGCAGAAGGCCGCGAGCGGATGGCCCTGCTGCTGCCGCAGCTTGCTGCCAAAAAACTGATCTTGATCGACACGTCCGGCTTTGCGCCGTCTGATCCGCGCACCCGTGAGGGGCAGGCACTCGATACGCTCGGTGTGCGCCGCATCGCGGTGATCTCGGCTGCCCAGCAAGGCGCGGCAATCGAGCAGGCGATGCTGCGCTTTGGCCGGGACGCGGCCGCCTGCATCCTCACCAAGCTCGACGAAGCCCCGCAGTCCGGGGCGGCGCTCGACAGCCTGATTCGCCATCGCCTGCCGCTGGCGTTTATCAGCGGCGGACAGCGCGTGCCGGAAGACCTTCATGTTCCCAACGCCGCCTACCTGATTGATCGCGCCCTCAAGGGCAGTCAGCTGGACTCTCCGTATGCGCTGGATGCCGAGGACTGGCCGCTGTTTGCCGGCGTTGAAGCGGAGCGTGCCGAGCGCCGTATCGTGCAGGACATGAATACCTTAAAGGGCACCCGCTCTGGCTGATCAGGCCGCCGGATTGCGCCGTCGCAGCACCCGGCAGCCGCTGCGCTGCCTCCACTGCTGTTTCGAAGCGGCATCGTCGAGCACCCAACTGGCACAGGCACTGCATCGGCTCGAACAGGTATCGCTGCTGGTCGATATGCATGGCCGTTTGTTCAGCCATTCCTCCACGCGGAGTCTGTTCGATTGCAGGCAACAGCTCCAACGCGCAGAGTTGTACACCCTGCCTCAGCGTTACGGCGATGGCTGGTATGCGCCCGGCATGCAGGGGGACGAATCCGGTTTGATCGATGCGGCGAACAAGCATGATTACGTGATATTCGACGCCGGGCCGATCCGCACGGCCCCGGCGCTGATGCCGGGTGCGCGCCATACCATGATCATCGAGGTCCAGCCCACGCACGAATCCAGGCTGCATACCTATGCCTTGCTCAAAACCCTGTCTCATGCCGATACGTGTCCGGACATTGCCCTGCTGGGCGAGCCCGCAAGCTGCGATCAGGTGCTGGCAGCCTGTGGCCGCTTTCTTGAACCGGCTTTCACGCAAGCCATTTACAGCGCGGCGCACGAAGTGGATGCAATTGCCGCGCTTGCCATTAGAATAGTCGGCGGAGTGGGAGACAACACGGACCTGACGGTTCGAAATCTAACAAGGGGACAAACCTGAACCATGGTCGTTAAGCAGATATCGCAAGACGAACAAGTCGCTAAATATGCGCCGCTGGTCAAGCGCATTGCCTATCACATGATGGCGCGTTTGCCTGCAAGCGTGGAGGTTGACGATCTCATCCAGGCCGGGCTGATCGGCCTGCTGGACGCCGTGTCCCGATTCGACGGCAATCAGGGCGCCCAGTTCGAGTCCTATGCCACCCAGCGTATCCGCGGTTCCATGCTCGACGAACTGCGCGAGGCCGACTGGTTGCCGCGTCATGTGCGGCAGAAATCGCGTCAGATCGAAGCCGCCATCCACCGGCTGGAGCAGCGCAACGGCAAGTCGCCGTCCGAGCAGGAAATCTCCTCTGAACTGGATATGCCGATCGATCAGTATCAGTCGATGCTGGGCGACGTGAAGTGCTCGCAACTGCTGTATTACGAAGACTTCTCGGATGAGGACAGCGCCAGTTTTCTGGAGCGCTATCTGGTCGACGGCAGTGACGACCCGCTCGCCGTTCTGGAAGACGAAGGCTTTCGCGACAGTCTGATTGCCGCGATTCATCATCTGCCCGAGCGCGAGCGCAGCATGATGGGCATGTACTACGAACAGGACATGAACCTGAAGGAGATCGGGGTCGTGCTCGGCGTCTCCGAGTCGCGCGTATGTCAGCTGCATTCGCAGGCGATCGCGCGCCTGCGGGCACAGCTGAAGATCTGGAAAGACTGAGGCGGCATCGACGATGCAGGACTGAAGCGGGGCAGATCATCGATAAATCCGCGATAATGGCGGCTTGTTTATCTCGCCTGTATCTGTCGCCATGAGCCAAGCACCACACACAAAAACGTCGGCCCGCAAGAAAGCCCTCGATTACCATCGCCTGCCCAGACCCGGCAAACTTTCGGTCGAATCATCCAAGCCCTGTTCCACCCAGGAAGACCTGTCGCTGGCCTACACGCCGGGCGTGGCGCAGCCGGTTCTGGAAATCGCCAAAAACCCCAAGACTGCCTACGACTACACCAACAAGGGCAACCTGGTTGCGGTGATCACCGACGGCACCGCGATTCTGGGCCTGGGCAACCGCGGCCCGCTTGCCGCCAAGCCGGTCATGGAGGGCAAGGCCGTGCTGTTCAAGCAGTTTGCCGGCATCGACGTCTTCGACATCGAGGTTTCGGTGAAAACGCCGCAGGAATTCATCAGCGTGGTGGAAGCCATTGCGCCGACATTCGGCGGCATCAATCTCGAAGACATTGCCGCACCGCATTGTTTCGAAATCGAGGCCGCACTGCGCAAGAAGCTCGATATTCCGGTGTTCCACGACGATCAGCACGGCACCGCCGTCATCATCTGCGCCGGACTCATCAACGCCCTGCATGTGCAGGGCAAGACGCTGGAGACGGCGAAGATCGTCTGCCTGGGTGCGGGTGCGGCGGGCATCGCATCGATGACGCTGCTGCTGGCGCTGGGCGCGAAGAAAAGCAATATTCTTTTCGTCGATTCCCGCGGCGTGATCCACAAGGAACGCACTGATCTCAACAGTTTCAAGAAAGCCTTTGCGCGCAAGACGAAACTGCGCACGCTGGCCGATGCGATGGCCGGCGCCGATGTGTTCGTCGGCGTGTCGGGCGCCAATCTGGTGAGCCCGGCGATGGTGAAGAGCATGGCCGCCAAACCGGTGGTGTTCGCCCTCGCCAACCCCAATCCGGAAATCCTGCCGGAAAAAGCCAGGGCCGCACGCAGCGACCTCATCATGGCAACCGGCCGTTCGGACTATCCCAACCAGGTCAACAACGTGCTGGGCTTTCCTTTCATCTTCCGCGGTGCGCTCGACGCCCGCGCCCGGGAAATCACCCAGGACATGCTGGTCGCAGCCGTGTACGCGCTGGCTGAACTGGCGCGCGAGCGGGTGCCGGCATCGGTATTGAAGGCCTACTCGCTGAAGAAGCTCAAATTCGGCCCGGATTACATTCTGCCCAAACCGTTCGATCCGCGCCTTCCCGAGCGGGTGCCGCAGGCGGTGGCGAAGGCGGCGAAAAAAGCGAAGACCGCCGGCACGCGTCGCCCGGCCGCCAAAACGAAACCCTGAACCGTGACGTGAAGCCGGTTGCGCGCCCCGTCTACCTGAATCTGTTCCGCATTCATTTGCCGCTTGCGGGCTGGGTGTCGATCCTGCATCGGACATCAGGCGCGTTGTTGTTCGTAGTCCTGCCGTTCGGGGTATGGGGCTTGTCCGAGTCGCTGTCGGGCGAGGCGGGTTTTCAGCGCGTCGCCGGGTGGCTGAGTCAGCCTTTGAGCAAGTTGTTCCTGCTGCTTCTGGTCGGGGCGTTCGCCCATCATCTGTCAGCCGGTTTGCGGCACCTGGCGCTGGATGTGCACTGGGGCGTAGAGCGCACGCGGGCGCGCCAAAGCAGCATCGCGGTGTTGCTGGCCAGCGGGCTGATCACGCTGCTTGCGGCCTGGGGGCTGTTCGCATGAAATCGGCTGCCGGTTCGCATACCGGCACCGGCACCTGGCTCATGCAGCGTGCCACCGCGCTGGTACTGGCCC